>JBAYMZ010000035.1:0-9645 GCA_041663385.1 Candidatus Omnitrophota bacterium | reverse complement strand
TTCCTGTTGGCAACGCCGGAAACATTACTGCCTATTGGAAAGGCTATAAGGAATACTATGCTTGTAAAAAAATAAATTATCTGCCGCAGATGTTAGGTTTTCAAGCGCGAGGTTCTGCGCCTATTGTAAAAGGGCGCCCGGTTAAAAACCCAAAGACTATTGCAACCGCAATTAAAATAGGTAATCCCGCAAGCTGGCAGGAGGCTCTCGCAGCAAGAGATGAATCAGCTGGGCTCATAAATGCTGTAAGCGATAGTGAAATAATTTATGCCTATAAATATCTGGCAAAAGAGGAAGGGGTATTTTGTGAACCGGCTTCTGCCGCTTCAGTCGCAGGGTTGTTCCTGCTTAAAAAACAAAAATTTTTCGAGAAAACTAAAAATAAAAAAGAAATCATTATCACCTGTACTCTTACAGGGCATGGCTTGAAAGATCCTCAACTTGCCATCAAAAGTATAAAAAACCCGCCAATAGTAAAAGCAGAAATTGCCGCTGTGGCCAGGGCCGCCGGAATCTAACAATATAATATGTATCCAGCCTGCGGCGAAGCCGCAGTTTGTTTGGTCTTGCTGGATCCATCACTTGAAAGTATGGGGAGAGAATTTTTCAAATAAAGAATAATAAAGTTATGTTTAAAAAAGCTGGAACAAAGAGATGAAAGGTTTTTCACAAAAAATTTCAAAGATTTTAGGAGACATTGTAAAGAAAGAATACGAAGTCGTAATTGACGAGCCTTTATGGGAAGCGCCGCAAAGGCAGGACTTTGGCGACCTTTCGTCGATGGTTTCTTTAAAACTCGCCTCAAAACTGAAAAAAGACCCGCTCGAAATAGCTTCTAACCTGAAAAATCATCTTGAATCAAAAATAAAAGAAGATGTGGAAAAAATAGAAATTTTAAAACCAGGTTTCATAAATATTTTTATTGCCAAAAACGCTTTACTTGATTCCCTTAACGGAATACTGAAAGATAAGGACAATTTTTTTAAGCGCAATCTAAAAAGAAAAGTCATTCTTGAATTTTTAAGCGCAAATCCTACCGGGCCATTATCTATTGCGCATGGCCGTCAGGCTGTGGTGGGGGATGTTATCGGCAATATTCTCGAGTTTTTCGGTGATGATGTTGAACGAGAATATTACGTCAATGATGCCGGAAAGCAATTGGATCTTTTTATAGAATCAGTAAAGGAGCGTATAAAAGAAATAAACGGAGAAAAATTTGCCATACCCGAAGGCGGATATCAGGGTGAATATGTAAAAGAAGTTGCGAAGGTTTGTGTTTCGGAGAAACCAAAAGATATGCGCGCTTTTTCCCTGGCCTACGAACTTTCTCTTATAAAGAAAGATTTGGAAGTGTTAGGCATACATTTTGATAACTGGGCCAGCCAGCAAAAACTTATCGATGATAAAAAAATAGAAAAAGTTATAGATATTCTTAAAGCAAAAGGTTTGATCTTTGAACAAGAAGACGCTATATGGTTTTCGGCGACTAAGTTTGGTGATGATAAAGACCGGGTCATTAAAAAAAGTGACGGTGAGCTGACTTATTTTGCTTCGGATATTGCTTACCATGAAGATAAAATCAACCGTAAAGCTGATTTGCTTATAAATCTCTGGGGGCCTGATCATCACGGCTATATCGAAAGAGTAAAGTCAGCTATTAATGCTTTGGGCCACGACAAAAATATCCTTAAAGTCATCATCATTCAGCTTGTAGCTTTAAAAACTAAAGAAAAGATGTCCAAAAGAAAAGGTACGGCAGTATTGCTTTCAGATTTAATCAGCGAAGTGGGTAAAGACGCGACGAGATTTTATTATCTGGTAAGGAAAAATTCCTCGCACTTAGAATTCGACGTGGATCTTGCTGAAGACATGTCGTTCAATAATCCTTTGTATTATGTCCAATACGCCTCTTCACGTATCGAAAGTATTTTTCAAAAAGCCGGAGCAAAAAACTTTGATTCTCAATATACTAAAAACTTAGAGTCAAAAGACGATTTAGCGCTTATCCGTATGCTTTTACAGTTTTCTTATGCGCTTGAAAAAGCATATTATAGTTTGGAGCCGGTATTTATTATTGAATATTTAAAGACACTTGCCGCGTCTTTTCACAAATTTTACGAAACAAGCAGGGTTGTGGGTGAGGGTGAAGGATTAGAAAAAGCCCGGCTGAATCTTTTAGAGGCAACCCGTATAGTATTGTATTGCGCGCTAAATCTTCTTGGTATTACTCCCGCAAAAAAAATGTGATAATCTGTGTAATATGAAACGTAAAATCTGGAAAATAAAAGAGCTTACACCTTCCGCGGCACTTTTGGGTCAAAAACATAAAATACCCACCCTTGTTGCCCAAATCCTTCTCAATAGAAATATCCCGGAACAAGATTTTCAATCTTTTCTAAATCACGACATTGCATCTCTTCATTCCTGTTTCGCCTTGCCGGACATGGACAAAGCAGTCAAAAGGATAAAAGAGGCGGTTGCGAGTAAGGAAAAGATTCTTGTTGTCGGCGACTATGATGTTGATGGAGTTACGTCGCTGGCTATTTTTAATGAATTTATTAAAGAATTCCCGGATTTGTTTTCTTATTATATCCCGCACCGGGTTAAAGAAGGCTATGGGTTAAGCTCTGAAGTTATAAAAAAGGCAAAAGAGGAAAACCGGACCTTAATTATTGCTTTTGACTGCGGGACTAATTCAATTGAGGAAGTGGCTTTGGCGCGCTCCTTCGGAATAGATATGGTGGTTGTTGACCACCATCATCCAAAAGATAATCTTAACAACCCCTTTGCTTTTGTTAATCCTAAGCGTAAAGATTCAAAATATCCTTTTTGTGAGCTAAGCGGAGCCGCGCTTAGCTTTAAACTTCTTGAAGCCTTAATCGGCAAAGCCGCATTTAATACTCTTGATTTAGTTGCGCTTTCATTAGTGTGTGATGTTGTCCCTTTAAAAGGGGAGAATAGAACTTTGCTTAAGGAAGGCCTTCGTTTATTAAAAACCAGTAATCGCCCGGCAATTTCCGCGCTTTGTAAAATCGCTAAAATAAGAAAAGAAAATATAACCGTCTTTCATATAGGTTATATATTAGGTCCGCGCATAAATGCTTCAGGCAGGGTTGCGTCAGCCACTGAGGCTCTCCAAATGTTTTTAACTAATGATGAAAGCCAGGCAAATAGCATCGCTTCTAAACTTCAGGAATATAATCAGCTTCGAAAAGGCATTGAGCTTAATATTTTAAAAGAAGCTGAACAAAAAATAGAAAGTAATATGTCAGGAGATTACGCGATAGTTGTCGGCGGAGAAGGATGGCATTCCGGCGTATTGGGGATAGTCGCTTCAAGGCTTGCTGATAAATATTACCGTCCGTCTTTTGTGATTTCTTTTGACGAAGGCCTTGGCAAGGGTTCGGCGCGTTCAATACATAGTGTGCATCTTATGGAGGCCTTGGAAAAATGTTCTAAATCATTATGCGCTTACGGAGGGCATAAGAAAGCCGCCGGTATTGAGATTTTTAAAGAAGGCTTGGATGAATTTCGAAAGAATATTAATAATTATATAAAAGAAAATACACAAGCAGAGGATTTAATACCTGTTCTTGATCTGGATCTAATTTTGAGTTTTGATGATATAAGTAATGAATTTATAGAGGCGCTTGAGCATTTAGAGCCTTTTGGCGAGGAAAATCCTAAGGCCATGTTTGCTAGTTTTAATGTTAGCAAGAAGAGCTCGGCTAAAAAAATAAATAGCGGTTATTCAATATGGTTAAGCGATGGCAATAAGACTTTTGAGGCGTCAGTTTACGATAGTGGGTTGCTTGATATTTTGGAATATGCTGATAAATTTGATATAGCCTACACGCTGCAAAAGAATACCTACCACAACGCTCCGGTTTTAGCTATTAGGGATATTGCGTTTTCGAGCGACAAAGTTTAATTTTCCGCCTTTGATGCACTTTGTGCAGACAAAAACCCTTTTTACCTTGCCGTCTACGATAAGCCTTCTTTTTTGAAGATTAGGGTGGAATTTTCTTTTAGTGATGCCGGTAGTTTTCTTTCCGACGCCGCCTTCAGCTTTTGCTTTACCACGTCTTGCGATTGAATTGCCGCCGATTGTTTTTTTACTGCAAATTTCACAACGTCTGCTCATTTTTATCCCCCTTAATGATAATTCGGCTATGTAATTTTTCTTCACCCCAAAGGTTTAAAAAATTACAGCCTCATTAGAATTAACCCCGCCGAACGCTGAAAAATTATCAAAGAGAATTTTTCAGCATCTTCTGTGAGGCGGGGTAGTGCACAATGGACACTGGTTGTTAAAGTGGTGAAAGGTGAAAATTATTATAACTATACTTATAAATCAGCTATTGTCAAGAAAAATCTAACAGAGGTTCCTTGAAATATTGTTAAATATATGTTATACAATAAATGAAACGTTGCTCATTGAATTATACACGAAAAAGGCAAACCCCAGGAAATTGGGGGGCGCAAAGCTCTAAGAGCCTAAAGCCGAAAGGCTATGGTAGTCAGCTGCCGTAATTATAAGAAACAGTTTTAACCCATAGTCATAGCTATGGGTTTTTTATTGAAAACACAGGCGTACCACCTGTGTGTTAATAAGGGGGGTGGAGTATGTTTAGGAAAACCGTGGGATTATTTATTCTTGGGTTGTTTGTTGTTTCCGTAGGAGCATTCGCAGAGGATCATAACGCGCTTACCAAATTAGGCAGAGGTGTAACCAACGCGTTAACCGGTGTTGTGGAAATTCCAAAGCAGGTCTATCTTGTTTCTATGGAAAAAGAACCTGTTACAGGCGCAACTTATGGTACGGCAAAAGGTATATGCTACGGGTTGTTACGCACAGCAGCAGGAGTTTATGATACAGTAGCATTTGCGATACCTCCTTATGATAAGCCGATTATGGAACCGGCATTTGTGTTTGAAGGCTGGAAGGCTGAGAAAGAAAGCCCAGCGGATAAAGAAAAATAAAAGTATCTTTGACAGCCTAGAATACCTTTGGGCAAGCGCTATATGGTGTGAGCCTAAGGGATGATTTTCAAATTATAAAGGGCGCAAGTATAAAAAACTTACGCCCCTTATTTTTTTGAAGGCTAAATTTTCAGTAGCCTGCTTGTTTCGTCTATTTTTTCCCGCAGTTGTGTATCTTTGGAATTTACTGCCAGGGCTTTTGCTTTTTTTAAATAAGAAACAGCATCGTTGTTTTTGCCGATATTCAGATAAACCATGGCAATATTGTAATATATCTTGGGATTCTTTTTCTCAAGCGCAAGTGCTTTATGCAAGACATTCAAAGCTTCCTTGGTTTTTTTAAGTTTACCGTAAGCCCCGCCTATATTTATATAAGCATCGGTATTTGCCGGGTCTAATTCTATGGTTTTGTTAAAACACTCTATTGCTTGTTCGAGTTTATTAATGTAAACATACATGACGCCTAATCGGTAATAAGTTTCTTCATTTTCGGAATCACATAAAGCGCTTATATTTAGAAGAACTATTCCTTCTTCTCGTTTTCCGTTTTCGAAAGATTCAGAACCCTCTTTGAGAAGCTTTTCCGCTACTTCTTTATTTTGCTGATTTTTTTCGATTAAATAGCTGACAATTTTTTCGCATTTATCCGTGATTTCCTTTTGCTTCTGGTTTTTAAAAAGTATTTCTGCTTTGGCGATGTCGATTAAGGCCATGTCCGGTTTTTCATTATTTAAATAGAGCATGCCGCGATTAAATAACGCGTCCCCAAAGAGCGGGTTTATTGAAATGGCCTTATTGTAATATATCAAAGCTTCGTCATACTTTTGCATTTTTTGCAGGCATAACCCTAAATTATACAAAACAATATTTTGTTTTGTGTCGCCTTCCAGGTTTTCGGCTTTTTTTAAAATTATAAATGCCGTGGGGTAGTTAGCGCGTTTCATTGAAATTGCGGATAAATTAATATAAGCTTCACTTTTACCGGGCAAAATTTGCGCGGCTTTTAAAAATAAATATTTGGCATTACTTAGCTGATTTTGCTCAAAGTAAAAGATGCCTTGATTTATGTAATCATCGAAAAGAGCTTGCAAATTGTCTTGTGAAAAATTATCTTTTGTTTCCGCTGTTTGCGCGCTGGCTATATATTGTGCGGTGGTGTTTAGAATTAAAACTAATAAAATAATCAGTATTTTTTTCATAAAATTAAATGCCCAGCGTACTATTTTAAATTTCCTGCCTTAACTGTTTTTCCGCGTCTATAACGTCACGATTAACTTTGCTTAAAATATGATAAATTTTTGCTTTCAGGCTTTCGCTGATTATTTTTGAAGAGTGCATTTCTTTTAATACCTGTATACTCATCCGGAAATACCTGACTATTTCGCCTTCATCTATTTCACAAAAACGATTAATTCTTTCAAAACTTGCCCCTCTCGCCCAGGCAGACGCAACTTCGTTTAAATGAAAGTAGAATTTTTTGCTTAAAGGATAAATCCTGAATGCTTTTTCCTGTTTATGGATATTACCGATGAATCTATTCAGCTCGTATTTTAGCCTTTTAACTCTTTTGTTAAGTTTTGGCTTCATTTCTCCTTTGCGCGGTTCATAAGTAAGAGCGCAGATAGTAACAAAAAGATCTTCTTCATCAAGTGAATCAAGGAATCCATTATCAAAAAGTTCCCCTATCTGGAGTTCAAAGCTGTAAACCTTAGAAGCTAAATCAGCTTTCCAGCTTATGCCGCCTTCAATTATGTAGTTTAAATCCGTAAGCAGGGATACTTTTCTTTTTAAGAGGCCAAGGACTTCTTTTTGTTCCAGTTGATTCGCCTGATAAAAATGAAACGACTGTGGATAAATATCAAAAATCTTATTTCCCATTATTTTGTACAAGTTTAAGATTGTCGCGTAACAGGAATTGAGCTGGCTTTCGATGGGCTCATAATTTCCATGAATTATATCGGTTAAAGAAGCCATATCGATATGGCAGGGGTTTATTTTCAGAAGAACATTGCCTTCCTTATCTATACCGCGCCTGCCCGCGCGCCCAGCCATTTGATAAAAATCACGCGTTTTAAGGTAACCATGATACCTGCCGTAAAATTTTGTCATGGCGTCAAAAATAACAGTTCTTGCCGGCATGTTTATACCAAGCGCGAAAGTTTCCGTTGTAAAAATAAGCTTTATCAGGCCTGTCGTGAAAAGCTGTTCTATAACTTCTTTTAATGTGGGTAGTAGCCCCGCATGGTGATAGGCAATGCCTCTTTTTATCAAGGGGTAGAGGTAATTTATATGAGGAGAAGAGGAGATGTCAAATTTTTTTACAAGCTCATGAAATAAATTTGTTATTCGATTTTGTTCTTCGGCGTTAAGGAAATTAAAATATCCTACTTCCTGCGCCCAATCTTCACAGCGCCGGCGCGAAAATGAGAAATATAAGGCCGGCAGCGCATTATTATTTTTTAAGTATTCAACAAGCGTTCCCATCCGGTTTGGCTTTGTATGCGTATCGTAATTATGGCGATTGTAATTATGTTGATGGTATTCTTTTATTCTATTAGTCAGGTAATTGGCATTTTTTAAAGCTTCAAGATTTGGGAAAATTTCATTATTGCATTGAAAGAAAAAATGCAAGGGGACCGGGCGGGTTTTTTCTTTAACCGCGATTAAGGGAAATTTATGGACTTTTTTAAACCAGTCTACAAACTGATCAATATTAGAAATTGTCGCTGAGAGAGCAAGCATTTTCATGTGCGGCGGCAGAAGGATTATTGCTTCTTCCCAGACAGTGCCTCTTTCTATATCGGCAAGATAATGTATTTCATCAAAGATAAGCCAATCGCGATGCTGGAATTCCGCGGGATCAACAAGGATCGCGTTGCGGAATATCTCTGTGGTCATAATCAGTATGGGTGCGTGCCGGTTAATGCTTACATCACCGGTAAGGATTCCTACTTGGCCGGGATATTTTTTGGAAAAATCGCGGAATTTTTGGTTAGAGAGCGCTTTTATGGGGGCAGTATAGATAACGCCTTTATTATTTTTTATGCAATCATTAATAATATACTCGGCAATTAAAGTTTTTCCGGCACCGGTAGGGGCGCTGACAATAACTGAATTATTCTGCCGCGCTAAATCTATAGCTTCTTGTTGAAATTTGTCTAAGGTAAATTCCTGTGACATATTAAAATATTATACCAAAATTTTACTATCGCAGGAATTATAAATGTAAAAAACTTATCTTATTTGATTTTCGATGGCTTGGAGCACTGCTTTGGCATCAGCTTTGCCGGCATCGCTTGTACCAACGCGGACGGTAATTTGTGATTCGTTGTCGCTCATCCGGAAGATTTCTATATACATAGTTTTTTCGTTAGTATACTTTCCTTTCACTACTGCAATATCAGGCTTAATAACTGCTTCTTCAAATTCCAGGTTTAAAGAGATTAATGATTTTTTTACCACTTCCAGCGCTTTCGTGTAAGGGATATCAAAGGTTTGTTTTGCTTTTTGCGTTTCCCTCATGCTTGCGGCAACAAAAAGGCATCCGGAAAAATTTAAGGTCATAATTCCTAGAAGGAGGAATACAGATAATTTTTTAAACACAGCATCTCCTTGTTTTTGAAAAGGTTAAATATAAAGACTGCCGGAGGAGGGAGTTGTATGTAGTGTTTGCCGTAAGGCAAACTTTCTCTCTCCTTGCTACATCCAACATTACAAACAAACAATCTGAAACCATTTGTGGGCGCAAAGAACTTTTTGAAAAATATAAAGACTGCCGGAGGAGGGAGTTGAACCCACACCCCCTTGCGGAGACGGGATTTTGAGTCCCGCGCGTCTGCCAGTTTCACCACTCCGGCATCGTGGTAAAATTATGGGATTTAGTAGGGTAAATCTTAACATTAGAGGATTTCTTTGTCAACCTGTTAGCCGAGGCATTAAAACAGTGGGCTTTTGCTTAGCGTTTGGATAAACTGTCTTGGCCTGTTTCTCGCAGGGACGCATGATTTTCCCCAGCGGGGAAAATCATGCTCGGCTGCTCGGCCTCGCTCTCATCAACTTGTTTTCAACAAGTTGATGAACCATGCCCGCTCAGGCCTCTCGCTACGCCCTGCGAGAAACAGGCCAAGACAGCCATCAGAAAAGAAACTGACAATTTTTTAAACGTACCCAGAGAAGCCAAAAAAGAATTATGAGCGATATAGCAATTTTTAGATAAAAACCGCCGTTAAAAAATGCGGGTGTTTGAGCTATTTCCTTAATGTATTTACATAGGGCGAGTTCCGCATTTTAGGCGGTTTTTATTATCCCTTTCCTTTTTGAGACAGGGGAAAAATTGCGTTTAGCGAATAATTCTTTTTTGGCTTAAGGTTAGTTTTAGTGAAAGTTGGATTTGGACAATTTTAGGGGCAATATTGTGGTGAACGCATCAATTGACAACTTTCAGGTAGAATGTTATCATTCTTCCTATTGATATGAGGCGCTTTTTGCTATAAGGCACTTCGGAAGGATTTCCTCAGTGCCGTTGAAAAATAAGGAATAACCCTGAATAGTTTTCTTTTTCAACGGGGCCGTAGTACAGTTGGGAGTACGCTTGCATGGCATGCAAGAGGTCGCGGGTTCAACTCCCGCCGGCTCCACCATAATGAGCGCATCATTTTTCTG
>JBAYMZ010000034.1:0-9677 GCA_041663385.1 Candidatus Omnitrophota bacterium | reverse complement strand
TCACCTCGATTAATCGTGAGGGAAACATCTTTAAACAGGTCCCTATCGCCGTAACTTTTAGTTAAACCGTGTAGTGCTATCATATTTTATTTAATATAAAATTCCAAATCACAAATTCCAAATTACAAACAAATTCCAATACACAATGACCAAAATTCCAAACCTAAAGTGTTTGAAACATTAGAGTTTTGTAAATTGAAACTTATTGGAATTTGGAGCTTGGTGCTTGGACTTTATAATTATCTGTGTTAACCTGTATACGATATGAATTCACTATATATACATATTCCATTCTGCGTAAAAAAATGCCTTTATTGTGATTTTTATAGCCAAGGATATGACAATCAACTTGCCGTAAAGTATATAAATATTTTATCTAGCCAGATTAAGGCTCTGAAAACACAATTTGATACGATTTATATTGGCGGCGGTACACCATCTGTCCTCGAATCGCGATTGCTTGAAAAATTACTAAAAAGTATAAGGGGGGTTGCCGGCATTGCTAAGGAGTTTACTATTGAAGCTAATCCGGAGAGCGTTAGTGAAAAAAAATTGAGGTTGTTTCTAAGCTACGGGGTTAACCGTATCAGTATAGGCGTCCAATCTTTTGACGATAAAAAGCTGGCTAAGTTAGGCAGAATTCATTCGGCACGAAAAGCCATTGAGGCAATAAAGCTGGCTAAATATTGCGGTTTTAAAAACATAAGTATTGATTTAATTTTTGGAGTTTGGCAGGAAACCTTGGATGAATGGGAAAAAGAACTTCAAATAGCAGTTAGCTTGCCTGTAAAACACATCTCATGCTACTCGCTTAGCTATGAAAAACATGCCAGGCTCTTTCAGTTGCTTAAGAAAAAAAAGATTATTCCGCAAAGCGAAGAAGGCGTAGTAAAAATGTATGAGCGGTCAATTAACTATTTAGAAAAAAATAAATTTTTTCATTATGAAGTTTCAAATTTTGCTAAATCAGGTTTTCAATGTAAGCATAATTTGAGTTATTGGCAAAATAATTCATATATAGGATTAGGCCCTTCAGCTGTATCGTATCAGGATGGTATACGGACAAAAAATACTTCAGATGTTGAAACTTACATTGAAATGATACGCAAAAATAAATCTGCTATAATTTTTAACGAGAAACTTTCGCCTCGTAAGCGCGCAAAAGAAACAGCTGCCATAAAAATTCGCACTAGCGAAGGTATTGATTTTGATTGGTTTAAAAGACAGACGGGTTTTGATTTTATAAAGATGCAAGAAGGCAATGTCGGCCTTTTGATTGATCAGGGACTCTTAAGATACAAAGGAAGCGAATCGAAAAAAACAGGGGTAGTGTTAACAAAAAAAGGTTTTTTATTTTGCGATTCTGTTTCGGCGCAATTATTGTAAATCGTTTTTATTAGTGTATAATTACTCACAGATAATCACAGATAGAAAATCGCAGATTATCACAGATGATTCCATCTGTGATTTTTATCTGAGTTAATCTGTGGAAAAATAGGAGGATACTTATGGACATCTCTCGTTTGAGAAATTTAGTTTTAGAGTATAAGCATATTCAAAAAAAGCTTGTTGGCATCAAAGGCGAGTATGAGAGAATGAAAATTTCATACGAAATGAGAATGGACCTTGAAAATGAATTAGCTGATGAGATTAGAATGGCTAAACAGGCCAAAAGCGAAACGCTTGTTAAATATTGGCAGGATATAATAACCGAATATTTTAACAACGATAAAGATCTTTCCGGCAAGGAAAAACTGGACAAGGCGGAGAAAGAGATTATCCAAAAAAACGATATGCTTATTTCTTATTATGAAAAGAAATTAAAAGTAGTAAAAAAGCAGCTTGGCGCAAGAGTTTCTCAGCTTCTTGATAACTACGAGGAAAGAAATGTTTTAATGGGCGAGGAGTCTTCGACGAAAAAATCCACTACGATTATCTCTGAAGAAGACGAAGCTGAGCTGGATAGGCGGGAAAACGAACGCAAAAACAGTGCCACTTTCGATAAAATGTAAGTTTTTTGTCGGCTAAATAGATTTATCGGCCTGCCCGCATAATCATATTAACTAAAATCATTATGTTTTCTATTTCAACTACCTGGAATTATACTAAAGAATGTGATTTGAGGCAGATGCTTACGAATATTAAAGCCTGCGGCCTAAATCATATTGAGATTGGGTACAATTTTACAGCCAGCCGCCTTAATGAGTTAATTTCGTTGCTTGACGAATTTAACGTGGGCGTTACAAGTGTGCATAACTTTTGTCCATTGCCAGAGCAAAATCCTGCCGGAAGATTTTTTACTAATTGCTATTACCTTTCTTCTTTGGATGAAAACGAACGCAAAAAAGCTGTTTTTTATACGAAGCAAACGATTGATACGGCAAAAAAAATAAAAGCTAAATCAGTAGTAATTCACGCGGGCGTTGTTGAGTTTAAAAGCGCTTACGCAAAAGAGCTGATTATGTTATTTAACCGCGGCAACATAGAATCAGAAAAAGCATCTGAGGTTCGCGCGGCTTTTCGCAAAGAGCGTATATCTAAAAATGGCCCATACGTAGAAGCAGTCATGAAAAGCCTGGATGAAATCACCAATTACGCTTTTTCTGTGGATATAAAAATCGGGCTGGAAAACCGTTATTATGTTAACGAAATACCTGATATTAATGAAGCTCTGGTTTTCTTAGAAAAGTTTTCGCATAAAGGCCTTTTGTATTGGCACGATACGGGGCATTCTTGCGCCCAGGAACAACTTAAGGTAATAGAAAAAGATAGCCTTCTAAACCGGCTGGGGAAGCATCTTCTGGGGTTTCATTTACATGACATATCCGGTTTGAAAGATCATCTTCCGCCGTTTACCGGTGAATTTGATTTTGCCCGCATATCGCCTTATTTTAAAGATAAAAAAATACTTAAAATAATTGAAGCCCACCAGCCGGCAAAACCTGAAGAAATACAAACTGCGATTAGTTATTTTAAGAATAAGAATTGGCTTTAAAAAAGTAGATTTTTTCTCTTCGCGTGATATAATTGACAGTCGAAAGTTTTTAACGTTTACGATTATTTTAGGAGTTTTATCGGGAGGCAAGAAGCATTATGCATCTAAATAAAAAGAAACTATGCAGTATAATTTCACGTTTTAAAAACAAAAATATTTTAGTTGTTGGAGACCTGGTTCTTGATCATTATATTTTTGGAAAAGTAGACAGAATTTCTCCTGAAGCGCCGGTGCCGGTTGTCTGGGCAAACCGGGAAAACTTTGTTTGTGGCGGAGCAGCAAACGTAGGCCTTAATTTGGTTGCGCTTGGCGCGAAAGTGAGCCTTTGCGGCGCCCTTGGCAGGGATCATTTCGGAAAACAATTGCTTTCGCTTATTCAAAAAGGCGCGATATCAAGTAACCTTATTTTGCAGGAAAAAAACCGGCCCACGACTCTAAAAACCCGCATTATCGCTCAACATCAGCAGATTGTGCGGCTCGATTGGGAATCTGTTGAATTTTTGCCACAAAAAACAAGCCGCATGCTTGTCGATAAAATCGCAAAAAACATTGATAGGTTTGACGCTGTTATCATAGAGGATTATGGAAAAGGCGTGGTGAACCCGAATTTGGTAGGTGATGTTGTTGATTTGTGCACGCGTAAAGGAAAAATTATAACTGTTGACCCAAAAGAGGAAAATATTGATTATTATTCTAACGTAACCTCTCTTACTCCGAATTTAAAGGAAGCCCAGGCAGCCGCGAATATGAAAATACATGGCAAAAGCGAGATCCCTCTTCTTGGCAAGGCAATAATGGCAAGGTTAAATCCAAAATCGCTTCTTGTAACTCTTGGTGAAGACGGAATGATGCTTTTTGCCGATGGAAAATATTATCATATACCGACAATGGCCTTAGAGGTTTTTGATGTTACCGGGGCAGGAGATACTGTGATATCGGCTTTTACTCTTGCTTTAAGCGCGAAAGCCGGTTTTTATGATGCCGCGATAATTTCTAATTTTGCGGCAGGAATCGTTGTGGAAAAATTAGGTGCTGCAACCACCACACAAAAAGAACTTTTACAAAGGATCAATGCCCAATAACATAGAAGTAATTGGTGTTATACCGGCGCGTTACCAATCAACACGGCTGCCTTTTAAGCTTACCAGAGAAATATTAGGCAAGCCTCTTGTTCAATGGGTGTGGGAAACTGCCCGTCAGGCGCGTTTACTTGACCGGTTGATCATTGCTTGTGATGATATAAAAATTAAAGAAATCGCAGAGCGCTTTGGTGCGGAAGTAATGATGACTTCGCCGCAGCACAGTTCCGGAACAGACCGGATAGGAGAGGCAGTAAGAGATATAGATGCTAAGATTGTCATAAATATTCAGGCTGACGAGCCCCTTATGCATCCTTCGATAATCGATGGGCTTGCCCAGGTGTTACTTTCTGACCCAAAAATACAAATTGCTACAGTTAGAAAAAAAATTGAAAAAAAAGAAGAGATAAATAACCCTAACGTAGTAAAAGTGGTTTGCGACAAAGACAGTTTCGCAATTTATTTTTCGCGCCACGCAATACCGTATTACCGGGATGATGCTTCCAGTGTGTACTATAAGCACCTTGGTATTTATGCTTATACGAAAGATTTTCTTTATACTTTTAAAAATCTTCCGCATTCCTATCTTGAACAGGCGGAAAGACTTGAACAGCTAAGGCCGCTTGAGGCAGGATATAAAATAAAGGTTATTGAGACAAGATTTGAATCTGTGGGGGTGGATACGGAAGAAGATTTTTTAAAAGTGGAAAATATTTTAAAGGAAGAAGCGCTTAAAAAATAATCTGGGCAATATTTGAAAAAAATTGGATTTGACAATGATAAATATTTAAGAGAACAAACTGCTGAAATCTTAGAGCGCGTTAAGCGTTTTAATAATAAGCTTTATCTTGAATTTGGCGGCAAACTTCTTTTTGATTATCATGCCGCACGGGTTTTGCCGGGTTATGATCCGAATGTCAAACTTCGATTGCTTCAACAACTTAAAGATAAAGCCGAGATAATTTTGTGTATCTATGCCGGAGATATTGAAAGAAGAAAGATTCGCGCGGATTTTGGCATTACTTATGATGTGGACGCGCTTAAGCTTATTGATGATTTACGCGCCTGGAAAATTGATGTGCTTGCCGTTGTGATTACGCGTTTTGAGAATCAACCTGCGGCAAAGATATTCAAAAATAAATTAGAACGCCGAAACATAAAAGTATACACTCACCGGTTTACAAAAGGCTATCCGACTGATGTCGATACTATTGTGAGTGATAATGGCTATGGAGTAAATGATTACATTGAAACAAAAAAACCGCTTGTGGTTGTAACCGGACCTGGCCCTGGCAGTGGAAAATTGGCTACTTGCCTTTCACAGTTGTATCATGATCATAAAAAAGGCATGAAATCCGGCTATGCCAAGTTTGAAACATTTCCGATATGGAATATACCTCTTAAGCATCCGGTGAATGTTGCCTATGAAGCGGCAACTGCCGACATAAAAGATTTTAATCTTATTGACCCATTTCATCTTGAAGCGTACAAAGAGGCAACAATCAACTACAATAGAGATGTTGAGGTATTTCCGGTAGTTAAGCGAATTTTAAGTAGAATAACCGGCGAGGAATCATTATATAAATCTCCTACTGACATGGGAGTAAATAAAGCCGGATTCGGCATTGTTGATGACGCGGCAGTTAAGGCTGCAGCCGCACAGGAAATTATACGCAGATATTTCAGGTATAAATGCGAGTATATTATGGGTTTTGCGGATAAAGATTCAGTTGCCAGAATGGACCTCCTGATGGAGGAATTTAATTTGGTGCCTGAGGATAGGCCGGTGGTTTTACCGGCGAGAAGGGCCGCGGAAGATGCTCAACATAAAAATAAAGGTAACGATAATATTTATTGCGGCGCAGCAATCGAACTTGCTGATGGTACAATAATTACCGGAAAGAACTCAAGTTTAATGCATTCCGCTTCAAGCGCAGTGCTTAATGCGGTGAAAAAAATGGCGGAAATTCCGGATAAAATACATTTGTTGACTCCGAATATACTTGAATCTATACAGAGCTTAAAAAAGAATATATTGAGTGAAAAAACAGTGAACCTTGATTTGGAAGAAACATTAATCGCGTTATCAATTGGTGCAGGAACAAATCCTGCAGGGCAGCTGGCTATGGAAAAATTAAAAGAACTTAAGAATTGTGAGATTCATCTTACGCATATTCCAACACCAGGAGATGAGGCGGGCTTGCGCCGGCTTGGATTAAATGTTACCGCTGACCCTAATTTTTCAACAAAAGATTTATTTATTGTGTGATATGAATAACTATAAAAACAAATTTATTTTTATTGCTGGGCCTTGTGTAATTGAGAATAAATATAAAACTTATGAGATCGCAGCTTACCTTAAGGATTTACTTTCTTCGTATCCGGTTCATTTCATATTTAAGGCAAGTTTTGATAAAGCAAACAGAACCTCTTTAAAATCATTTCGTGGCCCCGGATTAACTAAAGGCATAAAGATATTGGAAGACATTAAAAGGAAGTTAAATGTACCTATCTTAAGCGATGTGCATTGCCGGCATCAAATTGAATACGTTAAAGATGTTTTGGATGTTATTCAAATACCCGCTTTTCTTTGCCGGCAGACGGATTTAATTTTGGAAGTTGCAAAAACAAAAAAGGCGGTAAACGTAAAGAAGGGGCAATTTCTTTCACCGCACGACATGAAATATATCGTGGAAAAAATCGAGTCGTGTGGCAACAAAAATATAATTATCAGCGAAAGGGGAACTTGCTTTGGCTATAATAATCTTATAGTTGATTTTCGTGCTTTTCCAATTATGAAGAACTTAAACTATCCAGTTGTCTTTGATGTGACGCATTCACTGCAGCGGCCTTCCGCAGCAAGCGGAATTTCCGGAGGCGATGTTGAGTTTGTGGATTCGTTGTGCCTTGCGGCTGTGGCAGCGGGAGTTGATGGTTTGTTTATGGAGGTGCATCCTGAACCGAAAAAAGCCCTTTCCGATAAATATACATCTTTTGATATGCGTAAATTAAAAAATCTTTTTTCAAAAATAATGAAAGTAAGGAGAGCTGTCCATGGATAGATTTAAATCCAAAGAAATAATCGGTTGGGCAAGTGAAGTTCTTTTTATCGAGGCCAATGGCATATTGAGCCTTGAAAAAAGCCTGAATGAAGAGTTTTTGAATGTAATAAAAATACTCTCTTCCTGCAAAGGTAAAATTGTTGTTACCGGTATGGGTAAGGCTGGAATAATCGGACAAAAATTTTCCGCAACGCTTTCCTCAACCGGAACTTCAAGCTTCTGGCTGCACGCCGCAGAGGCTGTGCATGGTGATTTGGGTAGAATTGACGAAAAAGATGTGGTTGTGGTGCTTTCTTACAGCGGCGAGACAGAGGAAATAAAAAATTTAATACCGTTCATGCGTCAGATAGGCGCAAAGATAATAGCAATTACAGGTAATTTGCGTTCCTCTTTAAGCCGTTATGTTGATGGTTTTGTGAATGTGAAGATAAATAAAGAAGCTTGTCCGCTTGGGCTTGCCCCAACAACTTCAACCACGGCGATGCTTGCTATTTGTGACGCCATATCGGTTGTGCTTCAAAAAATAAAGGGTTTCAAAGAGAAAGATTTCGCATTTTTTCACCCCAGGGGTTCTTTGGGAAGAAAACTTCTTCTTAAGGTAAAAGATATTATGCGTAAAAAGCGGTTTAATCCGGTTGCAATAGAGGATATGCTGGTTAAAGATGTGCTGGTAAAAATTACATCTTCGCATGCTGGTGCGGCATCTGTTGTGAACAAAGATAAGAAACTTATTGGGATATTTACCGATGGTGATTTAAGAAGGAACCTGGAGCGCTACCCTAATCTTTTACGTAAAAAAGTTAAGGATGTTATGACAAAAAACCCGGTTGTGGTCAGGGATGACGATTTAGCATCCGCGGCATTAAAAGTTCTTGAGAGTAAAAAAATAGATGAAGTCCCTGTTGTTGATAAAGATTACAAACCAGCCGGCATGTTGGACGTTCAGGACTTAATTGCCGCCGGGATCTTATGAAATTTTTTTAAGGACGGATGCAACAGATGGCTACGGTTGTCGCGGATGAAATTATCCGTTTGAATCCGCAACAATCTGTGACATCCGCGTTTTTAACGGGTTGACTTTAAAATGCAATCTGGTATAGTATGATGTTTTCAAGTTTACATCAGCTCATAATCCTAAATATTTTCCACAATGGCAATTAAAAAAATAATGAGATTGAGTATAATTATTGCGGCACTTATTTTTTTATTTTCATCGTAAAGGATATTTGCACAGGCGGTCGAGCCGGCTGCGACAGAAGCGCCATCTGAACAAAAAATTAAGGATTTTTATCTTTCTAATCTTAAAGAAGATGGCTCTAAAGATTGGGAGGTAAAAGGCAAAGAAGCAATAATTAAGGATAAATTTGTTGATATTGAAAACATGGATGCAAAATATTATTCGGAAAATAATCCAGTATACATTAAATCAGATAAGGCAAAAATAAACAAAGAAAACATGAATGCCAACCTGAAAGACAATGTTGAGTTGAAAATCCCCAATAAAGACGGTACTTATATAACCATAACCTGTACAGGCCCCCTTGAGATGAGATATAATGATGGCATAGCTATTTTCAATGATAACGTTTACGCCGATACTCAGGATGGCAAACTTTTTGCTGACAAAACTACTATCTATTTTGATGCGAAAGATAAAACTAAAATGAAAATCGTTGCAGAAGGGCATGTGAAAATAATAAAAGATGAAAATACTGCGTTTGCCGATAAAGCGACTTACACGGGTGATATTAAAAAGGTGCTTCTCGAAGGAAGCCCCCGGTTAATTTATTTTTCTAAGAAAAATGAAACTCCTGGAAATAAATAATCTTTCAAAGTCGTATGGCACAAAAGCTGTGGTGCGCGGGGTCTCTCTTTCTGTCAAGCGTGGCGAAATAGTTGGTTTACTTGGGCCTAACGGTGCCGGCAAAACAACTACTTTTTATATGGTAGTAGGCATAATCGCTCCGGATGAAGGTAAAATTTCCTTCGATAACCAAAATATAACAAACTTACCGATTCATATACGTTCAAGATTCGGAATGGGTTATCTGTCACAGGATCCGTCAATCTTTAGAAAACTTACAGTTGAAGAAAATATAATGGCGATACTGGAGATGCTTCCCTTGGAACGAATCGAGCGCGCAAAACAGCTGGAAGAGCTTCTTAAAGAATTAAATATCGCGCATTTACGAAAAAATAAGGCTTACACTTTGAGCGGCGGTGAAATGCGGCGGCTCGAAATTACACGGGCACTTGTAACCAACCCATCGTTTCTATTGCTTGATGAACCGTTTTCCGGAATAGACCCTATTGTAGTAGGAGAGGCAAAAGAAATAATCCTTGAGCTTCGAAGAAAAGGCATTGGTATATTACTTACAGATCATAACGTGAGAGAGACCCTTTCGATAACCGATAGAGCTTATTTGATTGCAGAAGGAAAAATTTTGATTTCAGGAACTTCCCAGGAGCTTATTAGTGATAAAAAAGCAAGGGAAATATATTTAGGTAAAGATTTTAGCATGTAAAACACGAATTGCCACG
>JBAYMZ010000033.1:0-9710 GCA_041663385.1 Candidatus Omnitrophota bacterium | reverse complement strand
GGAATATTAGGTTATATCGGTAAAGAAGCAGAGCTTTCAATATTTTTAGACGGATTAGCGCGCCTGGAATATAGAGGCTATGATTCCTGCGGCGTGATCGGCATAAAAGATGGAAAGTTCTTTCTGCAAAAACAGCCCGGGAAAATCCACCAGTTAAGAGCTGAATTGAAAGATTTTCTTAAAGAGAAATTCCCGATTGGTATTTTTCATACCCGTTGGGCCACGCATGGCAGGCCAAATCAGGCTAATGCCCACCCGCATACAGATTGCAAACAGCAAATAGCAATAGTCCACAATGGGATTGTTGAGAACTACCTTAAATTAAAACAAGAGCTTATTAAGGAAGGGCATAAATTTGTAAGCGAGACCGATACGGAAGTGATTGTGCATTTGATAGAAAAGTTTTATAAAAATTCCCTCGAAGACGCGGTTTGCAAAGCGATAAAAAAACTTCAAGGCTCATTCGCGCTTGGAGTTATTTCAAGGAAAGACCCGACTCGCCTTATTGCTGCCAGAAAGGGGAGCCCGTTGATTATCGGCTTGGGTAAAGACGGAAATTTTATCGCTTCAGATATCCCGGCAATTCTTCCTTTCGCGAAAGAAGTTATTTATTTAAAAGATGAGGAAATGGCAGTCATTAAAAAGACAAGCGTTGAGATATGTAACTTTAAAGGCGCGCCGGTTAAGCTGGAAATAGAAAATATAGAAATAAAACCTCAGGAAGCTGAGAAAAACGGTTTTGCGCATTTTATGCTTAAAGAAATAAATGAGCAGCCGGAAGTTTTAAAGAAAATTCTTTCTTTGTATGACAACCAAAACGCGATACGTTTTCCGCAGATTACTTTAAGCGAAGTTTTTTTTAAGCGTTTAAAAAATGTATTTATTACCGCCTGCGGCACAGCTTATCATGCCGGATATATAGCAAAATATTTTTTAGAAAAATACTGCGGATTGGATGTTGAAATAGATACTTCCTCAGAGTTCCGTTACAGAAAGCTTAATATTACAAAAAACGATGTGCTGATTACGATTTCTCAGTCCGGCGAAACCGCGGATACTCTTGCCGCGATAAGGGATTTAAAGGCGCGGGGGATAAAAGTTTTAAGCATTTGTAACGTTGTTGGTTCGACTCTTGCAAAAGAAAGCGACGGAATTATTTTTACTCATGCTGGCCCGGAAATCGGCGTTGCTTCAACCAAAGCCTATACGGCACAGGTAATGACATTGATTCTTCTGTCTTTATATATTGGCAGAATACGTAATTCTGTAAGCCAAAAGGCAATGCGGGAGATGCTTAAGGAGCTTTCTCTGGTGCCGGGCTATCAAAGAGAAATTTTAGACAAAGAAAACGAAATCAAAAAAATCGCCAAAGAATTTTCCAAATTTGGGTGTTTCTTATTTTTAGGCAGAGGCGTAAATTATCCTTCCGCGCTTGAAGGCGCTCTTAAATTAAAGGAAATTTCCTATATACCCGCGGAAGGCTATCCGGCAGGAGAAATGAAACACGGGCCGATTGCGCTTATTGATGAATACCGAGGTGTCGTTTGTATCGCCCCAAAAGATTTTCTTTATAAAAAAATGATTTCGAATATACAGGAAATTAAAGCCAGAAAAGGCAGAGTCCTTGCTGTGGTGAATTATGGAGACAATGAAGCGGAAAGTTTGAGTGACGCGGCCATACGTATGCCTAAACTTAAAAACCAGGATTTATCACCTCTTTTGGTTGCGGTAGGCCTGCAGCTTTTCGCCTATTATATGGCGAAAAATTTAGGGCATGATATCGATCAACCCCGGAATTTAGCTAAATCGGTTACAGTAGAGTAAAAATATGTAACACGTAACAAGTATCATGTATCACGTTCTCAAAAACGTGTTACCTGTGACGTGCTACCTGATACTTTTAAAATATGTTATACGTCGTCGCTACCCCAATCGGCAATTTAGAAGATATTACTCTTCGAGCTTTGCGCATCTTAAAAGAAGTTGATTTGGTTCTTGCTGAAGATACGCGTAAATCTGGTTTTTTGTTGGCGCATTTTAGTACGAAGAAGCCGTTGGCAAGCTTTTTTGAACACAGTGAAATACAGAAAATCCCTTGGGTGATTGAGGAGCTTAAAAAAGGAAAAAACATCGCGCTTATTTCTGACGCGGGCACGCCTACGCTTTCCGATCCCGGCTACAAATTAATACGTGAATGCAGAAAAGAAAAAATCCCGGTTACGCCGATTCCCGGGCCTTCCAGTATAATCACAGCGCTTTCCGTTACATCCATTCCGCACGATAAATTTATATTCCTTGGGTATCTTCCGCGTAAACACAATGAGCGGGTAAAATTATTCGAAAAAGTCAAAGATCTTTCCGCGGCAATTGTTTTTTTTGAGTCTCCGTTTAGGATCGTGTCCGCGCTTCGCGACATAAAAGATGTAACCGGAGATAAAAATGTAGCCATCGCTCGAGAATTAACTAAAAAATTTGAAGAAGTTTTGGAATTACCTATAAGTGAGGCAATCGCGCATTTCGAAAAAACCCCGCCCAAAGGGGAATTCGTTGTTATTCTTGACGGTAAAGAATTATAACCCGGACATTTCCTAAGTCTTTTTAAGAACGGATAAGAGCGGATGGCTACGGATGTCACGGACGAAAACGCTTGGGTTTATCCGTTTAAATCCGTAACAATCCGTGACATCCGTCCTTAAAAAAGTAAAAGAAATGGGTTGGCCAGATTACCCTTGACATTATTTACGAAATAAGGTATATTTTACAAAACCTTTAAGCTGGTCCAGTGAGGCTGGCAAGGAAATATAATGAATATAACACTACAAAATACTAACCCCATACTAAAAAAAGTATGGGGTATTTTTTTTAATGAGCACATCATTTTTTCAAACCAATAGTGGTGCAGGAAAAATGATAGTGCGAATTAACCCCGCCGAACGCTGTAAAATTTTCTTCGAAAATTTTACAGCATCTTCTGTGAGGCGGGGTGGTTAAACTTTACACAAAAATGGGGAGAAGATGAATAGTTTTAAGGAGAAGGCAAAGATCTTAAACGACGAAGAGATAAAACGCACCCTGCAAAGGCTTACGCATCAAATTTTAGAAAATAATGATGCAGGGGATGAAATTGTTCTCATCGGTATCCAAACCCGCGGCGTGCATCTTGCCAAACGCATACAAGCCATTTTTAAAGAAACCGAAAAAAAAGACGTACCGCTTGGTATTCTTGATATAACTTTGTATCGCGATGACCTGACTGTTGTCGGCACAAAGCCGATGGTAAAAGAAACGCAGATAGATTTTGACCTCAACGATAAAGTGGTTATTTTAGTAGATGATGTTTTGTTCACCGGAAGGACAATTAGAGCGGCGCTTGATGAAATTATGGATTTTGGAAGGCCCAAATGTGTCCGGCTTTTAGTTTTGATTGACCGCGGCCACAGAGAGCTACCCATAAGAGCGGATTTTGTCGGTAAAAATATACCGACATCAAAAAATGAAACAGTTTTAGTGCATCTTGCAGAGATAGACAATAAGGAAGAGGTTGTAATCGGTGAGAAAATCTAGCGGCTTAAATTGGACAAGAAAAGACCTTCTTGATTTAGAAAGTTTAAGCAAGGAAGAAATAGAATTAATCCTTTCAACAGCTGCTAATTTTAAGGAAGTTTCTACAAGGGAAATTAAAAAAGTTCCAGCGCTGCGCGGCAAAACCGTGGTCAATTTGTTTTATGAGCCGTCAACGCGCACACGTGTTTCTTTTGAAATCGCTGCCAAAAGATTATCCGCTGACGTTATTAATATTGCTTCAGAAGCTTCCAGCGTGAAAAAAGGCGAAACCCTTATTGATACCGGAAAAAACATCGAAGCTTTAAGGGTAGATATAATTATTATGCGCCATAACTATTCCGGCGCGGCTCAGGTCCTTGCCAGGAATTTAAAAGCGAGCGTAGTAAACGCCGGTGATGGCTGGCATGAACATCCGACGCAGGCGCTTTTGGATATGTTTACGCTTAAAGAAAAATTAGGAAAAATAGAAGGGTTAAACGTGAGCATTATCGGTGACATTTCGCATTCACGCGTTGCCCGTTCAAACATCTGGGGCTTAACAAAGCTTGGCGCAAAAGTTACGGTTTGCGCGCCGAAAATGCTTATCCCGCCGGCAATCGATAAAATGGGTGTTTTGGTTACTCATGACATTGAAGAAGCTTTGAAAAACGCGGATGCCGTCAATGTTTTACGTATGCAGTTTGAACGTGACAAGGAAAACGCGTTTCCTTCCCAACTTGAATATTTTAAAAAATTCGGCATAACCAATGAACGGCTAAAGAAAGCAAAAAAAGATATTGTTGTTATGCATCCCGGGCCGATTAATCGCG
Source organism: Candidatus Omnitrophota bacterium (assembly GCA_041663385.1). GTDB lineage: Bacteria > Omnitrophota > Gorgyraeia > Duberdicusellales > 4484-171 > JAJYOP01. Next base: position 5,337 of record JBAYMZ010000033.1, on the reverse strand, counting down.
GCATTGAAATGTCTTCTAATGTCGCTGACGGAGCCAACTCAGTTATCTTAGAACAAGTTACAAACGGTATCGCTATAAGAATGGCGGTGCTTTTCTTGGTGGCACAGGCCAATGACTATGTGAGGAAAAATAAGTAGTTTGTAGTTGGTAGTTTGTCCGAAAAAATTACGCGTTTTCAATCCAACCAACTACTAACAACAAACAACTAACTACAATATATTATGAAACTACTAATTAAAAATGGACACGTTATTTCTCCGGAAAATAATTTGGATGCCGCGCTTGATGTATTAATCGACGGTTCGAAGATATCAAAAATCGGAAAAAATTTAAAAGACAACGTTGACACAACCATAGACGCTTTAGGCAAAATCATTATGCCTGGCGTTGTGGATATGCATGTGCATTTACGCGAGCCCGGCAGGGAAGACAAAGAGACTGTAGCATCAGGTACATTGGCGGCCATTCATGGTGGGGTAACCAGCGTGCTGCCGATGGCAAATACTTTAACCTGCATTGACTGCGTGGAAAATGTAAAACTGCTTAAAAATATAATTGCAAAAACTGCCAAGGCAAACGTATATCTTTGCGCGGCAATAACGAAGAGCCGGGAAGGCAAAGAAATAACAAATTTTACTCACCTTAAAAAAGAAGGAGTTATTGTAATTTCTGATGACGGTGCGTCTGTTGATAGAGATGATGTCATGTTAAAGGCGCTTAAAAAAGCCAAAGATTGCAAGATGCTTGTGTTTTGCCACTCTGAAGACAAATTCCTTTCTCAAGGCGGAGTAGTTAATCTTGGGTTTACTTCAACTAAAATGGGCCTGCGCGGTGTTTCCAAAGAATCAGAGTATAAAAGAGTCCAGCGCGACATAGAGCTTGCGGAAAAAGTTGACGCCGCGATTCATATCACTCATGTAAGCTGCCTTGAATCAATAGAAATAATTGCGAAAGCCAAAAATAGAGGAGTCAAGGTAACCGCGGACACCGCACCGCATTATTTTTCTTTAAGCGAAGAAGATGTGTGGAGTTATGACGCGAACATGAAAATGAATCCGCCGCTAAGAACCAAAGAAGATGTTGCGGCGATAAAAGAGGCGCTTAAAATCGGCGTGATAGACGCGATAGCTTCTGATCACGCGCCGCATACGGAAAACGAGAAAGAAATAGAATTCGAACGCGCGGAATTTGGCGTTATCGGCCTTGAAACAATACTTTCAGCCAGTATCACTTATCTCGTCGGCCAGAACATTTTAGACATGAGCACCTTGGTAAAAAAATTGTGCAGTTCGCCGGCAAAAATTTTAGGCATCAAAAAAGGCGTGCTCGATGTTGGGTATGACGCTGACATAGCCATTATTTCAAAAGATAAAGAATGGATAGCTAAAAAAGAAAGTTTTGTTTCTAAGTCAAAAAACAGTGCTTTTTTAGGTAAGACTTTAAAAGGCGTAGTTGACTATACGATTCTTAACGGGAAAATTGCCTACACTAACGTAAATAAATAATATAAATGAAATTCGTTGCTGATTTTCACATTCACTCTAAATATTCAAGAGCCACTTCAAGGGACATGGAAATCCCTCAGCTTGCCAAGTGGGCAAAGCTCAAAGGCATTCACCTTTTAGGTACCGGTGATTTTACGCACCATCTCTGGCTGCAGGAATTAAAAAAATATCTTGGTACGGAAGAACAGAAAGGTTTGTTTTCGTATGAAGGCATTCATTTTATCCTTACGGCTGAAATATCAAGCATTTATTCGCAAAACGGGAAAGTCTATCGCGTCCATAACCTGGTTATGGCGCCTTCTTTTAAAATAGTAGAGGAAATTAACAAAGAACTTTCAAAACTGGGCAACCTCGCTTCCGACGGCCGGCCGATTCTTGGCATTAGCTGTATAAAACTTGGAGAGATTCTATCTAAGATTTCAAAAGATATAATGCTGGTTCCTGCGCATATCTGGACGCCATGGTTTTCGGTTTTTGGTTCAAACTCAGGGTTTAATTCGCTTGAAGACGCGTTCGGTAAATACGTTGACAATATTACCGCCCTTGAAACCGGTTTGTCGAGCGATCCGGCGATGAACTGGCGGCTTTCAAAGTTGGATAAATATTCTTTGATTTCAAATTCGGACAGCCATTCTCCGCAGCGCATCGGCAGAGAAGCAAATGTTTTTGATTGTGAAATGGATTATTATAAAATAAAAAAAGTGCTCGAAGAGAAAGACAATAAAAAATTTTTATACACCATAGAATTTTTTCCTGAAGAAGGAAAGTATCATTTCGACGGCCACAGAAACTGCGATTTGCGGCTTTCTCCCGCGGAAACTAAAAAATATAAAGGTATTTGCCCCCGTTGTGCCCGGCCGATAACCAAAGGCGTTTTAAATAGAGTTGAAGAATTAGCTGACAGGCCCCAAGGATATATCCCTGAAAATAATATCGGATACAAAAGCATGGTTTCTCTTGATGAAATAATCGCTGACGTAAAAGGTGTAGACAAAAAGAGTAAAACTGTCGCGAGGGAATATCAGGAAATAGTTCCTGTCTTTGGTTCGGAATTTGATATTTTAGTAACCATGCCGGAAAAGGAACTTTTTACCAAGCTTCCGGAAAAAATCGCCGATGGCATTAAGCGTGTCCGGGAAGGCAGGTTACAAATAGAGCCGGGCTATGACGGAGAATACGGCATTATTAAAATTTTTGGCGTGGAAGAAAAGAAAAACGAACAAATGACATTGTTCTAAATACCCAGATGCTATGAAATTCCAAATAACAAGCACCAAATTCCAAATAAATTCCCTGTCTGCCGACAGGCAGGCAATGATCAAAATTCTAATGTTCTAAACAGAAAACTTTTTGGTCATTGTAACATTGGTATTTGGAACTTATTTGGTGCTTGGAATTTTATAAACTGTCCCTGTAGCCCAACGGATAGGGCGTTGGCCTCCGAAGCCAAAAATGGCGGTTCAATTCCGCCCAGGGACGCGAGTTTAAAAATTAACCAGTAACACGTCGCAGGTAACACGTATCACGTCTAGTGCACTCACGTGTTACCTGCGACGTGATACATGAAACAAAAAAAAATGAACATCTCCGTAATCGGCGGTTCAATTTGTTCGAAGCAAGATTATAAAATCGCGCAGGAAGTCGGAAGGCTCATCGCGCAGCAAGGCTGGACTTTAATTTGTGGCGGCAGAACCGGAGTTATGGAAGCAGCTTGTCGTGGCGCAAAAGTTGCCGGCGGCATAACTGTCGGGATTTTGCCAAGTGTTTCTGGCAAAGAGGCTAATAAATATTTAGACGTAAATATTCCTACCGGCTTAGGTTACGCGCGTAATGTTTTAGTCGTAAGAGCCTCGAAAATAATTATCGCTATTTCAGGAAAATACGGCACGCTTTCTGAGATTGCTTTCGCGTTTAATGAAGACAGGCATGTAATCGGCATAAATACCTGGAAAATAAAAGGCGTGATACAGGTAAAAAATGCCAGAGACGCAATAAAATATATAAAGAAAAACCTTTTAAGAAAAAGTAAAATATGATTTGCTTATAACCCAGGCAATTCTTTTCAATGGCGAAAAGAATAATAGCAAAGCCGCTAAAAGATACAAACAAAGTCAGTTAGAAAGGGGGATTTATGTCAAAGAGGACGGATATTAAAAAAATTTTGATCATTGGCTCAGGGCCAATAATTATCGGACAGGCCTGCGAATTTGATTACTCAGGAACTCAGGCCTGCAAGGCGCTCCGCGAGGAAGGCTATGAGGTAGTACTGGTTAACTCCAATCCGGCAACGATCATGACTGATCCTGGAACAGCGGATAAAACTTATATTGAGCCGCTTACCGTAGAAAGCGTAGAAAAAATTATTGAAAGGGAAAGACCTGACGCGCTTCTTCCCAACCTTGGCGGACAAACCGGGCTTAACCTTGCATCAAGCTTACATAAGGCCGGAATTTTAAAAAAATATAATGTTGAAATTATCGGAGTAAAAGCTGACGCGATTGAACGCGGCGAAGACCGGCTCGTTTTTAAAGACACAATGAGCAAGCTCGGCATTGACCTTCCGAAATCCGAAATTTGTAATTCCATAGAAGAAGCTGAAAAGATAGCTGAAGGCTTGGGTTATCCGGTAATTGTCAGGCCGGCATACACGCTTGGTGGAACCGGTGGAGGAATTGTTTATAACGTGGAAGAACTGCGCACAATCGCAAACCGTGGTTTGAGCGCAAGCCTTATTCATCAGGTGTTAATAGAGGAGTCAGTGGTGGGGTGGGAAGAGCTTGAGCTTGAAGTGGTAAGAGACCAGCAAAACAATAAAATTACCGTTTGTTTTATTGAAAATATTGACCCCATGGGCGTGCATACCGGCGATAGTTTTTGTGCCGCTCCGATGCTTACCGTCCCTGAAAAATTACAGAAAAAAATGCAGGAGTTATCTTATAAAATAGCTGATGCTATCGGAGTTGTCGGCGGCACAAACGTGCAGTTCGCGCATAATCCTGAAAACGATAAGCTGGTTATTATTGAAATCAATCCGCGGACTTCACGCTCATCTGCGCTCGCCTCAAAAGCAACCGGGTTTCCTATCGCGCGCATTTCTACGAAACTTGCCACAGGCATTAGCATGGATGAAATACCTTACTGGCGTAAAGGCACGCTTGAAAAATATGAACCATCCGGCGATTATGTAGTTATAAAATTCGCGCGCTGGGCTTTCGAAAAATTCCGCCAGGCAAAAGATGTTTTAGGCACGCAGATGAAAGCTGTCGGCGAAGTTATGAGTATCGGCAAGAACTTTAAAGAAGCCATGCAAAAAGCCATACGTTCCCTGGAAATCGGCAGGTATGGTTTAGGCGTGAAAAAGTTTAAAGAAATAGATTTGGCGGCTTTGAAAGAGAAATTAAGATTTCCTTCCAGCGAAAGAATTTTTTTGATGTATGAAGCCCTGCGAAGAAATGTTTCCATCGAAGAGCTTTATCAAATGACGCGCATCAACCGCTTTTTCATCAACGAAATGAAAGACCTGGTTGATTTTGAAGAAGAATTAATTAAAACCAAATGGAGCGAACTGCCGGACAAGAAACTGATTAAAGCCAAAGAATGGGGATTTTCTGACCGGTATTTAGGAGAACTTTTTGGCGTCAAAGAAAAAACCGTGCGCGAAAAAAGAATCGTTTTAGGCAAAGAAGAAAAATTCAACGCGGTTCCTGTAAGCGGCGTAAATAATGCGGCCTATTATTATTCCACTTATAATAGTAACGATGAAGTTCCGGTTTCAAGCAACAAGAAAGTGATGATTTTAGGCGGCGGGCCAAACCGTATCGGCCAAGGTATC
>JBAYMZ010000032.1:0-9780 GCA_041663385.1 Candidatus Omnitrophota bacterium | reverse complement strand
TTCTGATTTAATAAAAGTTCCTGCAGAAATAAGATTTTTATCTCTCGAACCCCTTCTTGGGCCAGTTAAAATAAATAGTTCCCACTTGCGAGATATTCGTTGGGTGATAGTCGGCGGCGAAAGCGGAAATAGAGCGCGCCCCATGCATCCTTCGTGGGTCAAGGGTATTCAACAACAGTGCGCTGAATGCGATGTGGCTTTCTTTTTTAAGCAATGGGGCACTTTTAATTCAAAAGGCGAGAAAGTGGGCAAGAAAGCCGCTGGCAGGGAATTTAACGGTAAAGTTTGGGATGGAATGCCTCAACCGGTCTATGTTTAATTCGTGCCAGCTTTAGAGAGGTTAAGATAATATAAATCTATCTCTAATCAGCCAGAATTGTTGAATTTATAACCGATTTCTTATATAGTTAGTTTGCTTGATTAAAGAGATAAAGTTATTATCTATACCAATACGCGCAGTTTTTATCCCCCACCATAATTGTCCCGGTTATACCTTACGGTTTCGTTATTTGCCGAAAATACAAGCCAATTTTATTGACTTTATCGTTCCATAAGTTATAATTTTCCTATGGTAACCGCGAAAAATAGAAAATTATTTTTTATCTTATTATTTGCCGTGCCTTTTTTGTTTTCAAATGCTTCATCGGTCTTTGCTCAGAATATTCCTCCCGGAGCCGAGCCCGGAGCCGAGGCCGAGCGCTTTAGAGAGCAATCAGAAAGGCAAAAACAGGAGTTTGGGGGAAAGGCACTTAAAATTCCAAAAATAGAAGTTTCTCAAAAAGGAGAAAAGCCAACCCTGCCCACCTTGTCTTTTATCCTTAAAGAAGTAAAAATTTCCGGCTCGAACATATTTACGCCAAAAGAACTTCTTTCGATTTATCAGGATATCTACGAAAATTATCACAATAAGGAAGTTACGCTTCAGGACATGCAAAAGGTTGCTCAAAAAATACAAGATATATATGACAAAAAAGGGTATCTTACGACTAATGTATTCATCCCGGAGCAGGAGGTTAAAGACGGTATAATTGAAATCAGTGTTATTGAAGGTAAAATGGGAGAGCTTAAAATTGAGGGGAACAAGTATTTCTCCACCCCATTAATTAAGAGTTATTTCCATTCAAAAAAAAATGAAATTCTGAATATTGAAACTCTTCGCAAAGATATCTTGCGTTTGAATCAAAGCTCCGGCCTTGAGGTAAAAACCGTTATTTCTCCGGGGGCTCAACCGGAAACTTCTGACATTACTCTTCAGGTGGCAGATAGTTTTCCTTGGCATATAGGTATTGCTGAAGATACTCTTGGCACGCGTTTAACCGGCAAATACCGGACTTCCTATACCTTGCGTTGTGCCAACCTAACCGGCTACGGAGATACTTTTTTTGCAGACACATTATTCAGCCAGCTTTCTTTTGGTGAATCAGTAAGTTACACTCTTCCTTTAGGCTCCAATGGCACAAAGTTTGGCATTGATGCCACCTATTTTAAAATGAAAATAGGCAAAGAATTTGTACCGTTTGATATTATAGGCAGAACTCAGATTTATTCTCCGCGTATTTCCTGGGAGCTTGCTCTTCGAGAAGAGTATCAGGCTGATTTTCTTGTGGGAATGGATATTAAATCAATCATCAAGAAGCAACAAAGCCTGCAGATTACCGATGATCAACTGCGCTTGCCATGGTTCGGGTTTAATTTCAATAAACAGGATGTTCATGGCTCAACCAGTTTTTTACCGAAGTTCACTTTCGGAACCAACGAATTTTGGGGCGCTTCTTCCAGGAATCATCCCTCGGCAAGCCGCGCCAATACCGGAGGAGAATTTGTTAAATATACGCAAACTTTAAACCGCACGCAGAGAATGCCTTTAAAAAGCTATATGACCCTGCGTTCGCAGATGCAGGTTGCCTCCCACACCCTTCCTTCGGTAGAGCAGTTTCAAATCGGCGGAGCCTATTCGGTAAGAGGTTATCCGGAGGGTGCCTACCTTTGCGATACTGGCGGGTACTTGAGCGCGGATTGGGTATTTCCGATGTATATTATTCCGGAGCGCTGGAAACTTCCCAAACAAAATAGCGCTTTGCGTTACCAGATTCAACCGGTTATTTTTGCCGATTGCGGCGGCGGAAAGTTGAAAAAAGTCTTATCCGGAGAAAAACAAAACCAGTTTCTGGCTGGTTTCGGCGGAGGTTTGCAGCTTAATTTTACCGGCATTTCCTTACGCGTTGAATGGGCAAAGCCTTTTGGAGGAGACAGGCCGCAAGCCGGTCAGGGCAAATCTACCTTTTCCTTGATATTTTCCTCAGAGATCTAACCAGACATATCTTTAAAGGATAAAACTATCCTATAAAATTTAAATACGGCCTCACTATCATTTACATGCGAGAATGCATGCAATAATTGAAATGAGTTATTTATGAGAAAAAAAATAATTATAACATTCTTCTTGGCGCTTTTATCTTTTTCATTATCGGGTTTAGCTGAAACCATTATTCTTAAATCAGGTAAAACAGTAGAGGGTAAAATACTTGAGAAAACAAATGAAAGCATAAAAGTAGATGCCGGCGGCGTTCCAATAACATATTATCTTTATGAGATAGATAGTATCGATGATAAGAAAATAAATTTTTTGAGCCTTGATGTTAGTGATAATAATAAAAATAAATCTTTAGCTTTATCGCATAACGAAAATGCACTCGCTAAGGAAGCTTTTAATAAAGGTATCGCCTATACAAAAGAACAAAAATATGACCAAGCTCTTGTTTCTTTTAATGAGGCGCTTCAAATTAACCCAGATTACGCGGAAGTTTATGATAAGCGGGGAAGCATCTATGCGGCACAGGGCAATTATGCGCAGGCAATTTCTGATTTTAATCAAGTAATTCTGGCTAATGCCAATGACGCTAAAGGCTATGCCAAACGAGCGGCTGCCTATGCTAATAAAGGCGACTTTGACCAAGCTATCGCCGATTCTACCAAGGCCATTACGCTTAATCCAAAGGACGATATGTCTTATATATTAAGGGGAGTTAATTATTTTAATAAAGGTGATTTAGAGAAAGCCATCAATGACTACAACAATGCCATAGAGCTCAACCCCGATAATGCTTTTGTTTATTGTTTCCGTGCGGATGCCAGCTTTGTTCAAAATAATATTGAAAAGGCACTTATAGATTATACAAAAGCAATAGAAATTAATAATAACTATGCTGATGCTTATAGTAAACGGGCAATTACTTATTTTTTAAAAAAAGATTATGACAAGTCCTGGGAAGATGTTCATAAGGCCCAGAATTTAGGGGTAAATCCAGATGTTAAATTTCTTGATGACCTTAAAAAGGCATCAGGAAGAGAGAAATAACTTTTATTATGAAAATATTATTGTTGGACGGTTCTTGCGAAGGCGATAATATTTTAAAGAATGCGCATAGTTTTATTAAACAGCATTTTGAAAACAAAAATTGCGATATAAAATCTTTTATCCTCCGCGATATAAACATTTTGCATTGTTTGGGATGTTATAAGTGTTGGACAAAAACTCCCGGCATATGTTTTCAGAAAGATGTTGGGATGGAAATAGTTTATGCGGCCGCACAAAGTGATTTTTGGGTATTTCTTACCCCAGTTACGTATGGCGGTTATTCACAGCATCTTAAAAAAGCATTAGACAGAATAAGCCTGCCATTACTATTACCTTCTTTTATAGCTATAGATGGAGAAACCCATTATAATGTTCGTTATAAAAATAAAATAGGCCTCGTCGTTTTTGGTTCAACAAACATCAAAGACCAAGAGCAAGAAAGCATTTTTGCAAATCTTGTTTGTAGGAACTCTATAAATTTAAGCAATAAACCAGCTTCGTCCAAAATTCTATTTGATAATTACAAAGAAGATTCGATAATAAAGATTTTAACTGATGTACTTGAGGAGTCAGGAGTTTGAATAAATATAAAAATGAAAGCCATTCTTCTGGTAGGTAGCCCGAAAGAGAAAAACAAAAGTGCCTCATGGATAATCGGAGATTTTTTGCTAAAAGCGCTTACCTTAAATGGCGCAGAAACAAAAACCTCTAAGCTTGCCTCTTTTTTAGATTCCAAAACAGGAGCCAAAGAATTAATCGATGCCATAAATTTATCCGATATTATTATTTTTTCTTCACCGCTTTATGCCGATACTCCTCCGACTGTTGTCATTCAAGCTATGGATATAATCAAAGAAAATAAAAAAAATATAACTAGTGATAAAAAAATATTTGTAATTTCTAACGGCAGCTTCCCTGAAGCCAGTCAGAATTCTACAGCTATACGTATTTACAGGCAATTTGCGAAAGGGATGGATTTTTGCTGGTTAGGCGGTTTTGCCATTGGTATGGGCCCAATGCTATGCAGGTGGCGTTCTTTGGAAATATTCGGGCTGTTACACGCTATAAAAAAAGCTGTTTTAATCACAGCCATTGCTTTTATCCATAATAATTATGTGCCAAGAGCTGCTGAACAACTTATGGCTAAAACAATAATTCCCAAAAAAATATATCTCTTGTTGATGCGAACTAAATTTGCTTGTATTGCGAAGTAATGGTTGCTATTTTTGTGTTACGGCAAAATAGATATATAAATATTCCAATAAAATGAGAATTCTTTTGTTAAAACCTAACTCGAACATTCCCATCGCCATACTTCCACTTGGTTTAATGTATCTAAGCTCATATCTTAAGAAAAAAGACAATTCATATGATATAAAATTAATTGATGGCGGAGTAGAAGATATAAGAAATGAGAAAAAATATGTAAAAATATTATCAGATTATCACCCGGATATCGTTGGCATCAGCGCCCTTAATTGTCATTCAGGGAAAAGTAAACAGTTAGCAACCTTGACCAAAAAAATGAATAAAAATACAGTCATTGTTTTAGGCGGGCCCTATCCCAGTTCAGATTATCAAACATGCCTGAGCCACGCTGATATAGATTATGCGGTGGTTGGGGAAGGCGAAGAAACATTCTTTGAATTGGTTAAAGCTGTTAAGGTAAAGCAAGGCTTTGAAAATATAAAAGGGCTTGCCTATAAGAAAAACGGCACGGCAGTTTTTAATGGGATAAGAGAAACCATTAAAAATCTAGATACATTACCCTTCCCTGATTATAGTTTAATTAATATTAATTCGTATTTTTTTGGTTCCGGCAATCAAGTCCCCTGGAAAAAAAGAACCGCAATTATTACCACATCACGTGGATGCCCTTTCCGCTGTGGGTACTGCCACAATATATTCGGAGAAAGCGTTCAATTTCGATCCATAGCAAACGTGATAGGTGAGATTTCTTTTCTAAAAAAGCAATACAATATTGAAGAGATAGGCTTTGCCGACGATTGTTTTAATGCGGACAAAAACCGCGCCAAAAGTTTGTTGAAAGAACTTATCAAAAGTAATATGGGTATTAAGCTTTCTTTTCCGAACGGGCTCAGGATAGATAAGATAGATGAGGAATTTATTACGCTATTAAAAAAGGCTCAAGTCTATAATGTAGCATTTGGCTTAGAAACAGCTACTAAGCGAAATCAGGTTCTTATTAAAAAAAATCTTGATTTAGAAAGGGCCCGTCACATAATTGCAGCCGTGGCTAAACAAGGCATTATTGCTCATGGTTTTTTTATGCTAGGTTTTCCTGAAGAAACTGAAGAAGAAATGCTGGCTACAATTAAATATGCTGTATCATTAGCGTTGCACACTGCCAGTTTTAATATCGTGACGCCATTTCCCGGTACCGAATTATGGCAAAGATCTCAAAAAACAAAAAAAATTATTGATGCAGACAGTACCTATAAAGATTCAAATAAGATTTCCATAAACCTTTCAAATGTTAACGATGAAAGGTTGTATCAATTGAAAATGATTGCTTACCGGAAATTTTATTTTGATATACGAAGGATCTTTATAATCTTGAGAGCCAACTATAATAAACATTATGTTTTTCGCAGTGGAATGCGCCTTCTTCTTCTATCTTTAGATTTACAAAAAAACAAAACTAAATTTACTAACCACGATAAGTAGTATGCATGATAACAAGTTAATATATGCCTTTAAAAAAAACAAGGGATCTTTTCCCAGATTATTTTCTACATTTCTAGATAATTCCATCGTTTTCTTAACTAAAAAATCCCCACAAAAAGGGCCATTGTTTGTTGTTTGGGATATTACAGCCAATTGTAATCTGCGCTGTTTATTCTGTGGTTTTGGTAAAACTAATGACAATATTTTACAGAGCGATACTGAACTTCCACTTGAGCAAAAAATCAAGATTATTAAAAATTTAGCCGAAAGAGGGGTTTGGTTCTTAAGCTTTTGCGGCGGTGAGCCGTTATTATGTAAGGACTTGGAACAAATTGTAAAAGAAGCAAAATCTCAAAAGTTAGTAGTTAATGTTTCAACCAATGGGTTTTTATTAGAAGAGAAAGCAAGAACTCTTATTAATTCAGGCGTGGATTTTGTTACGATAAGTATTGATGGCTACAACCCGGAGCTTCTTGAGCAAGTAAGAGGGCATAAGGGGCTTTTTGAAAAAATTGAAAACGGCATAAAAGCCATACGGGTTTTATCAAAAAAGTCGCCAGTGTTTATTGAAGCGCGCTACTTAATTAACAAAAAAAATTATTTTTTTATGCATGACTTTGTTAAAGTTTTTGGCCTAAAGGTAAATTCAATAATATTTAAACCAATATATCAAAACCCTAACGTATTTTATAATGTCCCAGAGGAGATGAAGTTTTCTGCCCAGGATGAGGCTAGTTTCAAGGAACAGTTTACCACCCTGCTTAAAAACTATAAATCTTTAGATACAACTTATCATCGCAATATACCGCTTTTTTTATTTCATCCTGAACAGCTAAAAGGAAAATTTTTATGTTTTGCAGGAACCTTTTTTGGCGGGATAGACTTTAAAGGTAACCTTTTTACCTGCCATGAATTAACAATTGTGCCGAATGAGTCATCTGGCAACCTAAACAACAGTGATTTGATTGATCTTTGGCGCAGTGAAAAAATAAACGCTTTACGAACATTGTTTAAAACCGGCGCAAGATGCAATTGTTGGATGGACCGTTTTTCTCTAAATATACCATTGCAAAAAATATTGGTCCCTTTCCCTTGATAACAAAATATAGGAAGGGGACGTCGCCCTGTTGGGCTCTGGCCCCTTTTTGTGGATAAATAAATATATGATAAGGCGAAGGAACCCCAGGTATTATAAGGGCGAATTTAAGGATATTCTTGGTGCAATATTTTCCAATAGAATTGCATCCGGAGACGATACGGATTTATTTGAAAAAAAATTTGCCCAATACATTGGGGCTAAATTTGCCATTGCAACCTGCTCCGGCCGCAATGCTCTTAGCCTTCTCTTGGATGCTTTTGGCCTAAAAGAAGGCGATGAAGTTATAATGCCGGCTTACACCCTTAAAGATCTCGTCTACCTTATAAAAGAGAAAGGGTTAATACCAAAATTGGTAGACATTGAAAAAGATTCATTTAACATAAATCCGCAGCTAATACCCGGACAAATTACACCAAAAAGTAAAGTTATCCTTGCGACGCATATCTTTGGCCTTGCCTGCGATATGGAAAAAATATTAGAGATAGCAAAAAAATATAACCTGATAGTTATTGAAGATTGCGCCCATGCTTTAGGCACCCGTCTAAACAAAAAACCGGTGGGTTCGTATGCTGATGCAGCTTTTTTCAGTTTTGAAACCATTAAAGCGATAAATACCTTCGGTGGAGGGATAATTGTAACCAATAATGAAAAAATTACCCAAAATGTTAAAGATAGTATTAAAAATTATCCTAACAAAAACTATAACCTGCCGGCTAAAATATTCTTTTCGTATTTGGAGGATTTAGCGATTAAATCCCCATTTTATCCGCTGATAGTTAGAGCTTTTATGAATAAAATAACAACTAAGATTATAAGTAAGATTTATTTATCGGTGCATAATACAACCAGGGTAAAAAAAACACGCTTTACTGATTTACAAGCTTTGTTAGGGTTAAAACAGTTAGATTTTGTTGATAGTAGAAATAAGCTAAGAAAGAGCATCGCGGATAATCTTAAAAATAAATTAGCCAAAGGTATTTTATTGCAGGAAGCTGCAATTTTAGGAGATAGAACATTCTATTTTTTTGTGATAAAATTGCTTAATCCAAAATATGCTATCGAAGAATTTAGAAGAGAGCTGATAGCGCAAGGCTTAGACTGCGGAATCAAAAATGAAATAACCGATAATTGCGCAAAATATTTGGGGCAGGAAGAACGTTTCCCAATAACGAAAGAAATTTATGAATCAACATTGCAGCTGCCATTGTATGATAATTTGACTGATGAGGAAGTATCAAAAATCGCAGGCATCCTTAACCAAGTTATAACCAAAGGTATAAATGAAGAGTAAAGTAAAATTGTCTCTGGTTTCTATGGCGCTTTTAGCGATAGTTGGATTTGGCCTGTATGCGAATTCTCTGCATAATGAGTTTGTTTATGATGATGAGCTGGTTATTAAAAACAACGTTTTTATTACAAATTTAAGTAATATCAAATATCTTTTTGCAAAGGAGTATTATGTCGGTTCAGGCGAGTATACATATCGGCCCATCCTGACCTTAACATACATGCTTGATTACCATTTTTGGAAGTTTAACCCGGTTGGTTATCACCTTACCAATATTATTTTTCATGTGACAGCGGGAATATTATTTTATTTTTTTATCTTGCTGCTTTTGCCGATGCTTAGTAGCAAACTCCCCGTATATCCAACGGCTTTCCTGTCCAGTTTATTATTCATTATTCATCCCATACAGACCGAAGTGGTAAACAGCCCGGCATTTCGCGATGATGCGGTTTTTGCTGTATTCTTTTTCCCCGCGCTTATTTTTTATTTAAAAACTAAATCCGTTATAGGAATAAAGAGGATTCTATTTTATGTTTGTTCTCTCTTATTTTGCTTTCTTTCGCCATTTGCTAAAGAGCTTGGTTTAGGCACGATAGTTTTTCTTGCGTTAATAGACATATGCTTATGGCGTAATAATACTGATAAATCGGCCCCTGTTATTTTGCCAAAAAAGTTGGTTATTCCCTACAGCTTGTACCTTATTTTAGCTCTTTTTTACATATATATTGGCTTAATTAAATTTGCAAATACATCAATTCTCTATAAGGTGCACGCTAATTTTGATCTTAACTATATTGTAGTTATGGGCAGCCAGTATTTAGTTTATTATTGTAAGCTGCTATTGTTTCCGTTTCAGCTTTCCGTAGAATATTTCTTTATCCAGACGAAATCAATTTTTGATCCGAAAGTTATTTTTTCAATAGCAGCTCTTATTGGCCTTGCGGCAGTTGTTATGCGAAAATTTAAAACCGACCGTATTTTTGTATTTTCAGTTTCATGGATTTTTATTTTTATCGTTCCGTTTATGGTGTTTCCTTATCAACCCATAGCAGAAAGGTTCCTTTATCTGCCTTGCGCGGGATTTTGTTTTTTGCTTGCGGTAACGATCATGCGGGTTGTTTCCCTGAAATCCTACAAAGAAATCGCCTGGTTTTTGGCAGGATTACTTATTTTTGCATATAGCATAAGGACGATAACCCGCAATATAGTTTGGAGAAACCCTCTTGTATTTTGGGAAGAGCGCGTAAAATACCCCCCGGCAACGGTCAGGGCTCACACAAGTTCAGGCAGCGTATATCAAGAATTGGGGCGCTACGAAGAAGCAGAGGAGCAACTTAAAGCATCCAT
>JBAYMZ010000031.1:0-9801 GCA_041663385.1 Candidatus Omnitrophota bacterium | reverse complement strand
TTTTGCGCGTCCCGATCTTTTAACATATCATCAGCAAGGCTCAAATAATCAGCAAAAGCATCTGACTCAAGTATGACCCCTAGCCTGTCTTTTATTTTTACTCTTTTTGTTTGGATAATTTCTGCTATGCCTGGCAATCTTTCCTTTCTTATGTTAGTTTTTGTTAGCCTCTTTATAAAAACAAGCTTACGATATTCAGCCGGAGTAATAAAAGTTATGGCTGTTCCTTCTTTTCCGGCTCTGCCGGTTCTACCTATTCTATGCACGTATGATTCCGGATCCTGCGGTAAAGAATAATTAATTACATGCGTAAGATTAACTATGTCTATGCCTCGCGCGGCTACATCTGTCGCAACCAGAATATTAATTCTTTTTTTCTTAAATTTATCAAGGATGCGTTCTCTTTGATGCTGTGATATATCCCCGTGCAAAGCTTCAGCGTCATAACCATGGTCAATAAGATTTCTTGCAATTTCATCAACGTCTATTTTTGTCCTACAAAAAATAAGCCCATAAAATTCGTGTTCTACGTCAATGATACGGCAGAGCGCTTCAAATCTATCACCAAAATTAACTTCAAAATATATCTGGTCAGTAAGGTTTGTTGTTAATTGCTCGGCATCTACTTTTACAACCTCATATTGGGGCATGTATTTTTTAGCAAGGCTGATTATTCTTTGAGGTATAGTTGCGGAAAAAAGTAATATTCTTTTATTTTTATTGGTGTGCTTTAATATCTCCTCTACGTCATCAATAAAACCCATGTTCAGCATTTCATCGGCTTCATCAAGTATCATGTAAGATATATCCTGAAGATGAAGGCTTTTACGCGAAAGATGATCAAGGATTCTGCCGGGAGTACCGACAACTATATCAACGCCTCTATGCAGCCTTCTTAATTGTTCCTCTATAGACTGGCCACCATAAATTGCCGCAATCTGGATATTTTTGGCGCCTTTTAATGAATTTATCTCCTGGGCAACCTGCAAAGCAAGTTCTCGGGTGGGCGTAAGAATCAAGGCCTGAGGGAGGCGCGAACCACCTTTCAACTTTTCTATAAGCGGAAGGCCAAAAGCAGCAGTTTTGCCTGTACCGGTTTGTGCCTGGCCGATGATATCGATAGCTTTTTCAAGGAAAAGCGGAATGATAACCTTTTGTATCTGAGTGGGCTCTTCAAAGCCCTTCTTTAAAAGAGCCTCAAGGCAATTCTGGGAAAGTCCAAGTTTTTTGAAACTAGCTAATTTTTCCATAATATGTTTGGTTTGAGTGGTTTAGAATATCGTATATTCTACACTACAAAAGGGGTTTTGGAAAGAAGAGTTTTTGTCCGTGTAGTATATCAATTATCTAATGAAACTGAATAATTTTTGAGCGTATCCGGAAAAGCCAAAAAAGAATTATGAACGATATAGCAATTTTTAGATAAAAACCGCCGTAAAGAAATGCGGGTGTTTGAGCTATTTCCTTAATATACTTATATAGGGCGAGTTCCGCATTTTAGGCGGTTTTTATCGTCCCTTGCCTTTTTGAGACAGGGGAAAAATTGCGTTAAGCGAAGAATTCTTTTTTGGCTTTAAGAATACCTGGATTTATTGTCGGAATTGTGAAGTTATGTATCGATATAAGGTTTGAGTTACGCCCTGCGAGAGACAGGACAAGACAGCCCATCCTTGCGGCAATCAGAAACCTTGCTGGCACCAAGAGAATAGTCTTTCTTTTATCTGCACATTCGCGTAAATTCGCAGTTCTTGCATCTATTTTCGTCTTTCTCCGCGATGAAAGAAACATTTGGATCAAAAATTTCCTTAAAAATAGCTTCAAGGGATTGCAAACAAATCTCCATAATCCGCTCTTTTTGCCCGTAATCCTGCTCCTGAATAAAAGCTTTACGTTCCAGCGTACGAATGCTGTAAAGCTCGGCATTTATTTCTCTATCCGCAAATTGCTTTTTAACAAAGTAATAATATAGAGGCAGCTGGAAAGATTTTATATTTTCCCTGATAGATTCACGGGTAAGACCCATTGCCTCAAGGTATTTAAGCGCTTTGGGAGTTTTGTCAATTTTTCCGGTCTTATAATCTATAATCGCCAACGAACGGTCCTCATATTCATCAATCCTGTCAACCTTCATAATGAAATCAAACTCCATACCGGGAAGCTTTAACTCACCCCTGAATTCTCCCTCAAGATATAAAATCTTACATATTTTACTGCCGGCTTCTTCTTCCAAAAATTTCTCAAGCCGGTTTTCAATAATCCCCTTTAAAAGCAAAGAATCTGACTTCATGCGCTTTTCGATGTTTGCAGAAAATTTATCATTAAATACTCTCCAGAAATAATCTTTAAACTCTTGATCAATGATTGGTTTTTTATTAATAAATTTTTTGAAAGTTTCCTCAAGAAGTTCATGAATAAAATTTCCAACATCGGCGCTTCCCGGCTCATCAAGTAAATCCTCCGCTTGGACCAAACCAAGCACATATTTATAGTAAAATTGTAAAGGGCACTCAAGATATGTATTTAAACGGCTGGCGGAATATCTTTGTTTTTTTAGAAATTCAATCATATCGCTAGTTTTAGTTACAACCGGTTCTTCATGCTTAAGTTTTAAACTAAAAACTCCCTTCAGGGCTTCTGGAACATCAAGTTTATTCTGTTGTTTCTGTTTTTTCCAAATCAATTCTTCCACGAACCGGCTTTTTTCTTTCGCTTGATTTTCTTCATAAATAATATAAACCTGCTCTGCTGCTCGTATCAGGCTCATAAATTGATACCGCTGTATTTCCTCTTCTTTTTCAAGGCGGTTTAGCCCAAGGCTAAGCATAACTTCACGGGGTATTAACGGTTCATAAATTTTTAACTTCGGCAATACCCCTTCATTCACATCCATGATAATAACATTTTTAAAATTTAAAGAGCGGGTTTCAAACAACCCTAAAATTTGCAGGCCTTTCAATGGCGAACCAGAAAAAGAAATCAATTCATTTTTAAGTTTATATAAAAATATTTCACACATTTGGTCCAAACTAAACTGCTCCCGGCAAAATTTGAGCGCCTGAAGCTCTTCTTTAATTAAAATAATTCTTTCGATAATTTTAAGATTAAAAGAAAAAGCGCCGATCATGCTTTTTTCTAAAAGCACATTTGTAATGTTTGAAAGCACAAAAGAAAATTCAAAAAAATTGTTTACTTTATCCCATGAATTAAAAAATAATTTATGCAGGTTTTTTACAATCCCCTTAAGCTCATCAACATTTGCGCTGATGCCCATATTCAATAAAGTATCGCAGGAGGCCCTATAAATATCATCAAGTTCCTCAATCGCCGCCAAAGGAATAAACAGGCTTCCGCCGATGTCGGTTTTTATTTTTCCGGTTAATACCTCTTCAATTTTATGCACAAGCACTCTTGTTACCGAAGCATCTTCGGAAAAATCTATGTTTTTGACTAAAGGGTGCCGCAACACATCCAAATAATCTTTTGTATAATATTCGCTTGCCTTACGCGTTTGGCCCGCTTTAAAAATTACTTCAAATAACGCAAAGATAGAACTTCTTTTCAAGGGATACCCCATAGAAATATTAATATTTTTTGCGAATGCGGAAATTTCTGAGAGCAAAGGCACAACACTCTCGGCTTGTGGCAGGACAATCACTGTATCTTCTTGTTCTTTTATTTCTTTTAAAGTTTCACGCGCGAAACAAACCTGCGAATGCAGGTCAAAACCGGTACGGAAAATAATTTTTGGCTCATTTAATGACTGCTTGGTTGGCTTTAGTGAAATGCCTAATTTTTTCGCGTTACTTTTTAATACCGACCATTGGCTTTCATCACCCTGAAAAATACAGATACCCTTATCGCGTTTACAAATTGACCGGATAACATCAAGTTCCGTAGCGTGGATATAGAAAAAATTACAAAAGATTATGGCGTCAAATTCAGGAAAACTCTTTTTATCAACTAATTTAGATGCCGACAAATATACAAGGCCGCGGGAAAATTTATTATTTCCTTTTAGCGCCTTATGATATTCCTGCCGTAGGCTTATCACATTCTGCAGTAACGCGTTTACGCTCTCCGGAACATCAAAACCTATGTTTGCGCTTTTTTGAACCAAACTCAAGGAATCATTCGCGATATTTTCCAAATCAAGCTGCTCAATAAATGAAATAAATTCTTCCGCCCAGGGCAAAAATTCATGGAACGACTCTCTTCCTTTTAAGATTTGCGCGAAATTATCTTTAACAAGGCTGTAAATGAAATAACAGGCATCAAGCCCGCCTATTTTTGATATCTCTGACTTATCCTTTACTATATATTCCATGAATTCGTCTATAGAAAATACCTTGGGAGGATAAAATGGCGCTTTCAGGCGTTTGCTTAGCGCGCGCTGCAAGAATAGATTGGGGCGCTTGCCGCCAAAGCATAAAGCGATGCGGCTAAAATCGTTAGCGTCATTTTTAAAATTACTGATAATAAAATCGCTGACGTTAGCAATAAAATCCTCGCCTAAATTGTAAGTAATTACTTTATCCATTTACTTCTTCAAATTTAATCTCATCAAGATACAACAAAAACCCTTTTACATTTTTTTGCGGATACATCTTTTTAATTATCACGATATACTCTTTCATCTGTGTTATATGCTTTTCACTTAATTCGTGTGAACTTTTATAGTCAATTATCCATGCTTCTCTTTCCTTAATGATTAACCGGTCTATCCGTTTCGTATTGCCCTTTAAATCTACAATTTCTTTTTCAAGGTAAAGTTTATCATCCTCGATATAGAAAAAATGCCGCATTGCTTTATCCTCAATAAGCCTGGTTATCTTTTCTTCCAGAGCATAAAAATTATCAAAAAAAGGATATTTAATTTTTGCGTTTGCGAAAGCAACATCTAAAATATTTTTCTTATCCCGGCATAAAGTATTATCAAGAGAAGAAAGAATAAAATGCATAACATTGCCCTGCAATATCTTTGTTCGATTTTTTAAAGAAAGAGCGTCCTGGAATTCATCACGTATAAGCGAAAGATACTCTGTATAGCTTGACGGCGCAAGTACTACAGCCGGACGTGAAACTTTACTCTTTGTTTCATAGCTACGCGGCTGGCCATGCATTTTAAGTGTTTCCGGAATTAGATTTCGCGCTTTGTTGCTTGAACTTGCGCTTTTCTTTGGCATAAAAATATACATTTCAAATTTAGCCCGCGTTAATGCAACATATAAATTGTTAAATTCATTAAGGCAGGCTTCGATGTAAGCTTTTTCATATATTTTTTTCAACCTTTCGGAGTATTTACGGTGCTCCTTGGTAATTCTCACCAGCCCGCAAGAATTACCTTCCGGGGTAATGTATGAGCCAGGTATATCTCCGGTTTCAGCGTTAACATCAATACGCAAAAATGGCAAAATTACCACTCCGAATTCAAGGCCTTTTGATTTATGAACAGTGAGAACATGGATTGAATCAGATTCCTGAACATTTACATACAATTCTTCCTTTTGCGCTGTGTCTAAATACGAAAGCAAATCCCCCAATCCTATATATTCTTCTTCCTGTTGTTTAATCAGTTCTAAAAATTTCATAAAAAATGCTTGGGTTTCCGGAAAATTACTCATCAGGCTATAGCGCTCGTATATACTTATAACAAGTTCATATGGCGAAACAAAACCTACACTTTTAAAAAAATCATCAAGATACTTGCCCCATACTTCCGGATAGTGTTCGCGTAATTTTCGATATAAAGCAAACTCAAGCTTGCTTGTCCTTTCTTTACGCAAACGAAAGATAAAATCTGTCATCTCTTTTTGCGAAATGCCTGTCGCTTTCGTAAAAATATCGCCGAGCACAAATGCGGCAAAGCTCAAATCGTCTATGGGGGAATACAAAAACGTCAGGAAAGAAACCAGTTCCTGGATCAACGAGTTTTCTTCGATGCTTAGAGTTTTTTCGGATTCAACCGAAATACCTTTTTCCAGACACCATGAAGTTATAAGCTCAACTTCATCATTATCGCGGCAAAGTATCGCGATATCTTTGTAGGAAAATCCTCTGGTTTTTAATTTATCCAGCAAGGGAAGAATTTTTTCTTTTGTTATTGTGTTGCGATCTTCTTTTTTATCTTCTTCAATTCTTTCAACGCTAACATAGCCATACGGTTTATCCGGGCTATGCTCTTCTTGAGAATCATTGAATGCCCCCAAAATATGTTTTATCAGCTCTTCTTTATCTCCAACATTTCCTTCAATATCCATCTTAGATATCGCGTTAATAAGATTTTCTTTAGCAAACACCATATTATTAAATTCAATAATTGCTTTCTGACTGCGCCAGTTTTTAGTTAAACTTTTTGGTTTCACGTAGGCAGAGAATTCATCTTTTACTTCATCGAATAATCTGGCATCGCCGCCGCGAAAACGATATATCGCCTGCTTCTTGTCTCCGACATAAAATAACGAGCCGCCTATGGAAATAGCTTCTCTAACCATCTCCTCAAGATTCTTCCATTGCAACCGGCTTGTATCCTGGAACTCATCAATTAAGTAATGGTTAAAACGTGTTGCCATGCGATAATAAATTTCCGCTATCGTGATGCCTTCTTCCCCAAATAACAGGCGCGCTTTGGAATTCAACTCTCCAAGGAACAAAACATCATCGTGTTTACATATTTTATTAAAATGTTCAAGAATTTTATCGAAAAGCTGGATATAAGGTTTATAAACCACATCCGCGTCAAGTTCAATTAATTCACATATCTCCTTGTGAATATTTTTCCAAAGCTTTTCAAACTCCGGCGGGGCGTCTTTATTTTTATTCATCGGAATTTCCAATGATTTAAATTTATCCGGAAGATTTTTGAGTTCAAAAATGTTGTTTCCTTCGGAGAATTTAAGAATTGATTTTTTTACTGTCCCATTTAAGTCTTGCGGTAAATTTAGCGATAAATCACTGATTGCATTAAATATTTTCAGCTTTTTCTTAATCACATCTTGGCCGTTTACTCTATAAATATGAAACGGTATCCCATAGGTATTATTTAATTTAAATAACGCCTGTATAGTCTCTAAAATATCTTTTTTAGGAAACCACGAATTTTTGTTTTCAATAGAAAGATAATGCATAAGGAAATCTTTAAGAAGTAAAAGCGCGTCTTTATCCTGCGCCGCAAGGGAAATCACATTATCAAGGCAATAGGCAAGATATTTATTGTAATCATGCTTGATTGTAAAATGAGCGGACCGGTCAATATTTAATGCCGAACCCATTAAAATGGCATTAATAAAACTGTCGATGGTTTTTACCTGAAAGTAGGTGTAATTATTAATCAGGCTTTCCATGGCGACAACTGCCAATTCACGCGCCATTTTTTTATCAACTCCAAGCGGCCCTAATATTTCATTCTCTTGTTCTTTATTTTCAAATTCATCGAGAGCAATCCGCTTTAAAAATTCCAGGATTCTCGCTTTCATCTCAATAGTTGCTTTATTGGTAAATGTAATAGCCAAAATATTCCGCAACGGGTATGGGGTTGTTTTTAAACGAGGGTTTACGGCAAGCTCAAGATAGCGCTTTGCCAAAGCAAAAGTCTTTCCACTGCCTGCGGAGGCTTCTACTACTATGACCTCGGGAGATTGTATTTGATTATTCATTTGAAAATTTAGAAGTTATGATTCTGACACTGAAATTGTGAATTTGAAAATGGAAGGGTGAAGATAGAAGTTCGATATATTTCTTTTCCTTCTATTTTCTATCCTCTATCCTCTATCTTCGTAAACTCTTAAATTAAATCTCAATAAGCTTATACTCTAAGGAGCCCAACCCGATTTCTTGAGCATATTGAAGATGATGCGAATATTCTATCTTCGGATGGATTTCAAGAAATACATCTTTATTCTCTTCCTTTTGCGCAAGATCCATGCTTGCTTTATCGATTGCTACTGGATCCCGGCTAAAAAGGACTCCGATATCTTTTATAAAACCTTTTTCTTCTTTGTTCATGCAATCGCATTCTTTTGTAATGTAAAGACAAAAATTTACATAGGCGCATTTAACCTTTCTGGTTACAGCATAAGCATATTCAACTAACTTTTCGCCGATAAGGCCATATTCCTCTGACCAGATAATATCTACAGCCCCGGAAGGACAAACGCTTATGCATTGCGCGCAACCAAGACATTTATCTTTGACGATAAAACATGCTGATTCCCTTTTTTTTATGGCCATTGCCGGACAATTATCTTTGCATAATCCGCAAGCCGTACATCTTTTGTCATGAATAAACGGTGTAACCTGGCAATGTTGGGCGAGCTTCCCTCTCCTTGAAGCACAGCCCATACCCAGATTCTTTATGGCAGCGCCAAATCCGGTCAACATATGCCCGGTTAAGTGCGAAAGAACCAAGAGATAGTCAACATCTTTAAGAGTTTGCGCGAGATAGCAGGTTGAAAAATGTTTTTTATCTATCTGCACCTCAGTATAATCATTTCCTTTTATGCCATCACCGATAATAATCGGGAGGTTAAGTTTTCCAAAGCCATGGTTGTATGCCAAATTCATATGACTGATAGTGTTTGCCCTCTGCCCATGATAAAGCGTATTGGTTTCAAAAAGAAAAGGCCTGGTTTGCCTTTTCTTTAAAAATTTTACCAGAGGCAAAAGAAAATTTGGATGAATAAAAGATTTGTTCCCTTTTTCTCCAAAATGAAGTTTCAGCGCGGTAAATTGATCTTTCTTAAAATCATCAGCGATGCCCGATACCTCAATTCCTTTTAAAACTTCATCGGGATTTTTCAGGAGGGTTTCGTAGTCTATTTTTTTGAAAAAAACATTAGCCATATACTTTGTTAACACCGCAAAGCCACAAACGCAAAATCACAAAAAGGCCGCTAAACCGCAAAAGATTTTTTTGCGCCTTTGCAAGTTTTAGCAATTTTGCGGTGTAAAATAAGTTTTTATTCCTTTAAATAGAAAGTTCTTTTAGTTTTTTGGCGTAATAATTTGCAAATTTTTCCTGTTTGCCATCTTCTACTTCTATAATTTCACCGCCACAGAAATAACCGTCTTTTGTGTCAATAAATTCAGACCAAACCACAGCAACCTTTAATTTAATTGATTCAAATTCTTCCGGAATAAAATAGTCAATCATAAGCACATGCCCACGCTTCCATTCAATTTCAGAGCAAAAGCATATGCCCATCGGAGTCAAATCCCGCGTTGTAGCTTTAACGGATTTAGCTACTTCGTTTAAGCTGCAAACCTCCAGGAAATCACAAACTTTTAACCTGAGGAGCCTTCTGTTAGCTGTCATAGGATTTAATTATAATATAAAATCGCCAAATAGCCAAGATATAAACAAATTCCAAGCTCCAAGCATCAAATTCCAAATAAATTCCCTGTCTGCCGACAGGCAGGCAATTTTCAAATCTCAATGTTCCAAACTTATTTTGTTTAGAATTTTGGTCATTAGATATTGCCCGTTAATTTGCCTGTGGCAAATTAACGAGGTTTCGTCAAAGACGGAGAATTTATTTGTGATTTGAAATTTGGGATTTAGTCATTGTTTAATATAATGTTTTGTCGGCTTCTTTGATAACTTTTTCTCTTAACGCATTTTCAAGGTCAATATGGTTAGTAGAAGCAAAATTTCCAAGATCGAATAAAATATCCGAAAGAACACTTTTTTTATTACGACATTTGTTTAGTAATGCCGTATCTTTCTTTATTTTCTTTAAAATTAGGGAATTCTTATTTTTTTTACTTTTATTTATAGAATTATATTCTTTAAAAAATATATCCGTA
>JBAYMZ010000030.1:0-9965 GCA_041663385.1 Candidatus Omnitrophota bacterium | reverse complement strand
TATCTTTGAACTTTCTCCTTCAAGCTCAACAACAACACCTTTTGTATCATTAAAAATGTGTCCGGCAAGGCTAAATTTCTTAGCAAGCTTATAAACATAAGGCCGGAAGCCAACGCCCTGCACAATACCCCTTATTTGCAATCTTATTCTCTTTTTCATATTTTCCTAAAGATGCTTTAAGAAATAACCAATAACCAAGATACAAGGTACAAACAAATTTCAAATCTCAAATTCCAATAATAACCAAACAAAAATTTTCTTTTTGTTTGGTTATTGGTTATTGATCATTGTTTGGTTTTTGTATCTTGGAGCTTGGTTATTTCTCCACTATGTTTTCTACATTATCTGTGGCTGTTTGCGTTTAAACAATTTCTACGTCGAGTATGCGGTTTAGATTAATGCGGATATTTTTCCCGTGCCGGTTTTCGTAGGCAAGAAAAAAACCATTCTGTTCTCTGGTGAGATTAAGCGGTTTTATGGCTTCTTCATCCATTGTGTTTTGATAAGAAAAACTTCTCACCCGAAGAAACGATTTATTATCAATGGCTTTTTTTACAAGGTAAACCTTGGGTTCTTCTTTAGTTTTAAAAATCTCGTTTTGCAGGCCGTAAAGCGAAACAAAATCTTCAAGGCTGTTTAACCGGTGGTCTTTAAGCATGTCTCTTAATTTGAAAAATACTCCGGAAGCAACTTGCGCGTCGCCAAGGGCACGGTGCATGTCTCCGGCATATTCCACATTAAAAAAAGAAGAAATCGCTCCTAAATTATACCGGGCAAGCTTTACGGTTTTTCTTGCCATACAAAGTATATCGATTGCCGGCACCTCAAGCGCCCCTTTGTTAGCTTTTTTTAATTCATGATTTACAAAACCCAGATCGAATCCCGCGTTATAAGCCAAGACTATTGAATCTTTCATAAACGAAAGAAGCTTATCCGCGACCGCCTCAAAAATGGGCGCGTCTTTTACGTCTTCGTCGGAAATTTTGTGTATTCTAAAAGCTTCTTCAGGAATTGCTCGTTTTGGATTTACCAGGGTCTGGAATTTATCTACCACGTTGCGCTCTTTTATCTTAAGCGCGCCAATTTCACAGATAGCATCCCCTTTTACGGCATCAAGCCCGGTGGTTTCTAAATCAAGAAACACCAGATTAAATTCTTCGATGTTGCTTTTTAAGTTCATTTTATTTTAGTGCCGGGCGCGATCTCTTTGTCTATTGTGAGTATCGCGAGATTTTCTCCGCTGTTTGCGGCGAGAACCATACCGTTTGAATCTACGCCTCTTAAAGGTTTTGGTTCTAAATTTGTAACAACCGCGACAAGCTTGCCAACAAGCTCTTCCGGCTTATAAAAATTTTTTACTCCGGCGACCATCTGCGCTACCACGCCTTCACCGACATCGACCTTTAAAACATAGAGTTTATCGGCATTGGGATGATCGGTTACTTCTAAAATCTTTCCTACTTTTAATTCCACCTTTGAAAAGTCCTCATAATTAATCATCTTAATCCTCCTTTTTGTTACACAGATTCACACTAATGCTTATGCTTCGACGATAGAAGATAGAAGGGTGAAAATAGACAATCTACTTTGTACAAACATCTATTTTCACCCTTCTATCTTCTATTTTCAAATCAAATACCTGTACCCAACAGGCACATATTTTAGCATTTCACCTTTTAAAGTAAATAGATTTTTGGGGTGATTAAACCGGTAAGTTTTGCGGTTTATTAAGCTGCAAAGTGCCGCTTTTTGAAATATAACGCGACATTCACCAGGCCGATAAGCACCGGCACTTCAACCAGCGGGCCGATAACCGCGGCAAAGGCCGCTCCGGAATTTATCCCGAATACCGCAACTGCAACCGCAATGGCGAGTTCAAAATTATTGCTTGCCGCGGTAAATGATAATGTCGCGGTTTTTTTATAGCCGGCGTTAAATTTTTTACCCATATAAAACGATAACAAAAACATCACTACGAAATAAATTAGAAGCGGAATAGCAATACGAATCACATCAAAGGGGATTTTTACAATATATTCGCCTTTAAGCGAAAACATGACCACGATAGTAAACAGCAGAGCAATCAGAGTTAGCGGGCTTATCGCCGGAATAAATTTGTTTTGATACCACTCTTTATTTTTAATTTTGATAAGAGTAAAGCGGGTAATAACTCCGGCTAAAAAGGGAATGCCTAGATAAATAAAAACGCTGTGGGCTATCTGAGCCATAGTAATATTTACTGTTGTCCCCTTTAGGCCGAACCAACCAGGGAGAATTGTGATAAACACCCAAGCATAGACCGAAAAAAATAGGACCTGAAAAATGGAATTAAACGCTACTAACCCCGCGCAATATTCGGTATCACCACCGGCTAAATCGTTCCAGACAATGACCATAGCGATACAGCGGGCAAGCCCAATCATAATAAGCCCGGCCATATACTCTGGATATCCTCTCAAAAAGGTAATTGCCAAAATAAACATCAACACCGGCCCAATAATCCAGTTTTGCACCAGCGAAAGGCTTAATATTTTTTTATCTTTAAACACATCACCTAATTCTTCATATTTTACTTTAGCCAGCGGCGGATACATCATTAAAATCAGCCCGATAGCAATAGGGATATTGGTTGTGCCGACTTGAAAACTATTCCAAAAGTTAACGATTCCGGGAAAAAAGTAACCACTCATCACACCAATGGCCATGGCAAGAAAAATCCACAGCGTTAAGAATCTGTCCAGGAAGGATAATTTTTTTATAATATTTTCTTGCATAATCTTCTCCTCTATAGTTATTACTTGAAGCTTAAAATATCTTCAACCAATATATCCCCACATAATACAGGCCGACAAGGATAAAAACTATACCGGTAATTTTTTTCATATAATATTCGAGCTTTGTCAGCCGGTGAAACCAATGGCTTAAGTTAGTTACGCCGAGTGCAACAAGAAAAGCAAAAATAAGAACCGGCAAGCCGGTACCAATACCATAGATAAAAGGAAAGGTTAGTCCTAATTTATTATTCAGCGCAAGCGGGATGAGGCTGCCGAAAAAAAGCGCCGCGGAAACCGGACAAAACACCAAAGCAAAAATAAAACCAAGAATAAATGCTCCGGCTGCGCCTTTATCAGAAAGATTCTGTTGATGTTTTTCTGAAATAACCAATGCCGGTGTGGTGAATTTAAAGACACCCAGCAAAAATAGCCCCGTAATAATTAAGATTGGGCCGAATATTTTGTTCATGTATCTCTGCAAAAAGTTAGCGGTCACGGATACACTCAAAAGTGAGCTGATAATAATAAATCCTACCAGGGCATAGGCAAGCATTCTGCCGGCGGTATACAGGAAACCAGAGAATAAGACTTTTTTGGGATGAATTATTTTTTTAGAAAGGAAAGAAATTGCCGCGATATTTGTGGCTAAAGGGCAAGGGCTGATGGAAGTTAAAATGCCAAGCCAGAATGCAGAAAAAACTCCTACGAATACAACATCCATTATGAATCCTTTAAAAAATCCCTGATTTCCTTGATTACATATTCAAAAAACTTTTTTTCGTCACCGACGTATTCCCAAATTTTATCAAGATTCTTGTATTTTACTTGTTTGTCATCTTTGATAAGTACTAAAATCAGGGATTTTGTGTAAAGCTGGTAATCATTTACAAAATGCTCATTCGCTTTTTCGTCAACATTAATTGCTTTAAATTCTAATTTCCCTGAAGAAAGTTCATTTTTAAAATTTTGCTCTATGGCCTCTTTGGAATACTGTTCAAGCTTATGGCAAGTAGTACAGCGGAAGTTTCCGTGAAAATAATAAGCAATAACTCTAACCGGGGATGGCTTTTGGCCAAAGACAGGTAATGCTAAAATTAGCAAAAGGCTTAAGATAAATATTTTTTTCATTACTTCTTTGTATTGTTTTACGATTGGATAAATTGCTTAACCTGCTCAACAGTTGGAACCTTGCCCTGCGCAACCACTTTTCCGTCAATAATAAGTGCCGGTGTTTGCATAACCCCTTTTTCTATAATCGCGTTTATATCGGTTACTTTAACCACTTCGGCGGCTTTATTTAATTCAAGGAGGGCTTTTTTTACATTCGCCTCGACGCTGGCGCATTTTGGGCAACCCGTGCCTAAAACTTCTATTTTCACAATCTGGCTCCTTTACTAAATTTATAATTTTATTGCCGATACTTTTACGCTTACTACTGCATTTTCAATACCTTTTAAATCTTCACATTTGATGCCTGGATTATTTTTGATTATCCTTGCGGTAATATCATTGGCCATAGCTTCTATGGGATAACTAATCTGACTGATAATTTTTATGTCCTGAAAACCGGCTTCTTTGATACAGCCGATGTATTTATCTTTCAGTGACGCCCCGGCAAGACAACCAACATACGCCTCAATTGATTTTTTTATTTTATCCGGTAATTCTTTTAACAAAACCAGGTCTGAAACCATTATTCTACCGCCAGTTTTTAAAACCCGGAAAGCTTCCTTAAAAACACTTTCTTTATCCGGGGATAAATTTATCACGCAATTTGAAATAATAATATCAATGGAATTATCCTCTACTGGTAATTTCTCTATCTCGCCAAGCCTGAATTCAACGTTAGTATAGTTTCCTCTTTTGGCATTCGCTCGGGCTTTATCGATCATCTCAGGAGTCATATCAACACCGATAACACGCCCTGATTTGCCTACTTTTGGCGAAGCCAGAAAAGCGTCAAAGCCGGCGCCTGAGCCAAGGTCAAGAACGGTTTCGCCTTCTTTTAATGACGCAATAGCAACCGGGTTCCCACAGCCAAGCCCTAAATTAGCGCCTTCAGGAACCGCATCCATTTCTTTATCGCTATAACCTACGATCTTGCTAATATCTTTAGCTAAACTAGCACCACCGCAGCAAGAACCGCCGGAGCAACAAGAAACTTTTTGCGTTGCTATTTTAGCATAACCTTCTCTAACAATTTTTTTTATTTCTTTTGTTTCTCTTTTCATTTTTCAACCTCCATTATATCTTCAAGAATCTCAACCACGTTCTGAACGCAGGATTTACACACCTTATTCAATAGATCATTTTCCTTAAAATATTTCTGCCCTTCTTCCGTAATCAAATCACAATCTTTAATCAGATTACGACAAATATAGGTACCTTGTTTTTTGCTAAACCGGTCCATGAGTTCCCGGGTTTTTTTATAAGCAAGCTCTGTCGCAGGCCTTCCGTCTTTAGCGCCTCGTCCATATTTAGCGCCTATTACAATTATTCCTCCCGTGACAGCTCCGCAGACCTCCTCTTTCCTTGCCATGCCGGCTCCAAACCCACACGCTATTTTTAAGGCAGTTTCTTTTTCGAACCGGAGATCATCGCAAAAGGAATAAAACACTGCTTGAGCGCAGTTATAACCTTCTAGAAATTTAGAAATTGCTATTTCAGTTCTGTTTTTCATTTTATTCCTTTATTGTTAATCTATTTAACAATGTAACCAAAAATCATCCCGGTGATTGTCGCCATGACTACCACAAGTGATACGTATACAACTGTTTTCTTTGTTCCGATAATACTGCGAATGACAAGCATGCTCGGTAAGCTTAAAGCCGGACCGGCAAGAAGCAATGCTAAAGCCGGGCCTTGGCCCATACCGGAATTTATCAAGCCCTGCAGGATAGGCACTTCAGTAAGAGTTGCGAAATACATAAATGCCGCAACTATTGATGAGAAAAAATTTGCCCATAACGAATTACCGCCGACAAGCATGGTTACATATTTTGAAGGAATAACTCCCTCATGGCCAACACGGCCGAGCAGAAAACCGGAAATTAAAACTCCTCCCAATAAAAGCGGCAGGATTTGTAATGCAAATGCCCATGTCGCCTTTGTCCACTCTTTTAGCTCTTCCTTTTTAAACCATCTAAAAATAGTAAATGCCAAGACCGTCAGGAAAAATCCTGTTAGCCACCATTTACAGGTATATATAGAACTCCAAAATCCAACATCCCCTTCTAATGGTTTTCCCCAGTTAGCAAAAACAAGAATCGCAACCATAGAAAAGAAATATATGCTATTTTTCCATAAGGAACGGCTTTCTTTAATTTCATCCAATTGAAAATCACCGTTGGTGTGACGGCTGCGTTCTTCTTTAAGAAAAATTAAATGCATCAACAATCCGATAACAATACTAAAAATTATCGCTCCTACAGCGC
Source organism: Candidatus Omnitrophota bacterium (assembly GCA_041663385.1). Taxonomy (GTDB): domain Bacteria; phylum Omnitrophota; class Gorgyraeia; order Duberdicusellales; family 4484-171; genus JAJYOP01. Next base: position 3,757 of record JBAYMZ010000030.1, on the reverse strand, counting down.
GCGCTAAACCCAGTTGCCAGCCAAGGACACGTGCAGTAAGAATAATCGCGAGAACATTTATCGCCGGCCCGGAATAAAGAAACGCGATCGCCGGGCCTAAGCCTGCGCCTCTCTTATAGATCCCGGCAAAAAGCGGAAGGACTGTGCAGGAGCATACCGCAAGAATTGTTCCAGACACTGACGCCACACCGTAAGAAAGAAACTTATTCGCCTTTGCTCCGAAATACTTAATAACCGAAGCCTGGCTTACAAATACTGAAATCGCACCGGCGATGAAAAATGCCGGCACAAGACATAACATTACATGCTCTCTGGCATACCATTTTACCAGCGCCAATGCTTCAAAAATCGCGTTGGTAAATCTTAGGTTTTCTACCGGTAAATAAAAACACCCGAAGAAGATTGCCGTAACATATAAAAACATTCTCCACTGCTTTAGTTTCATAAAATCACCTGCAGCACAATTTAGTGCGGTCTATTTTTTTAGCTTTTCCTAAATCTTTCTTTACGATTGGATCGGTTTTAAGCCACTCATATATCTTTTTTATCAATACACAACAACAAGGATTGTTTGTTTTATTTAAAAAATAATTTGTCCACAAGCCTTCCTGCTCATCTTTAATCAAGCAGGCTGCTTTTAGTTTTTTTAAATGCCGGGAAACGCTCGGCTGGGTAATACCCAGGACGAAAGCCAGCTCACAAACACACATCTTTCGTATTTGCAGAAGCTTTAATATTCTAATCCGGTTTTTATCCGCCAGGGCTTTTAAAACTTTTTCCAGGTTTTTCATAGGTTTAAACTATATAGCCAACTTGCTATTTAGTTTACCACAAAACCAAAGTCTGTCAAACATTACTTAACTGAAGTTTTTTAAGGACGGATGTCACGGATTGTTACGGATTCAGGCGGATAGCCTATGGGTTTTATCCGTGACATCCGTAGCCATCCGCTCTTATCCGTTCTTAAAAAAATAATTGTTTTTTATGAAGTACAAAGGTTAATAAAATAAAAAGGCACTTCCTGTGTATTGCCTTAAAAGGAAGTGCCTTGGATTATCTCTGTTACTAATTAACGCTTACTTGCCAGAACGTGTCGCGTTTATAGACTTTCCATTGGTATTTGCTGCTTGGGACGACTGTGATCCTTGCTGTTTATTTTTAAATTTCGCCATTTGTTCCGGTGTTAAGCATTGAGCGAGCTTCGTCTCTGTATTCTGTTCTAACGCCAGCATCTGGCCTCTAACTTTTTCTTGAGCCTGTTCAATTATGACTTGCATCTGTTGAATTTGATTGCGGACTATCGGGGTAATCTTAACAACTTGCTCGTCGGTTAATTTTAAATCTTCTTTAATATTGGCAACAATCTCGTCTACTGATGGCGCCTGCCTTTGCTGAGCATAGGTATTACTGATTGTACACAACAGTGCTAACGCTAAAATTAAAAAAGCATACTTCGACTTACCCGTAACCTTCATGTCTACCTCCTTGTTGTCGATTAAACTTTGAAGCTATCTTGCTCCACAGCACTATCGACTAATAAAATTATTAATATTGGCATAAACAGCAAAAAACTTTTTATCAGTATTGTAGATTATACCATTTATTTATTTTTATTCATTCGTTTTTCTCTATTCACCATATATAGCTGAAATAATCATGCCTTCTAAAGGAGTCTTGATTAAACCAAGAACCGTCCAATAAGCAACAACTGTAGTAGCGATGTTCATAAATGCGTATGTGGCAAACATGCCCGGCAGCATTCCAACTGCCCACACACATAATCCAAAAACCATTCCTTTGGCAAACTTATTACCGCCGGGAATACCTTTTTGAATTAACGCGTAAATAAATGAAAGTATCAGGCTTAAAACAAAACTGCCAAACATAAACATAATTCCTGGGCCACCATCCATAGGCTTCCAAACATTTGTCGGTTCTAATTTATAAACCCAGTTAAAAATTCCTCCGCAAGTTACCATACCAACAATGGCGTTAAAAATAGTTACGGCTACTCCAGCGATTAGTATTTTACCTATTTTCATTGTACTGCCTCCTCTCGTTTGCTACTTATTTTTGACACCGACAACTCAAATCAAAAAAAATATAATTATAGTGCTCACCAGAAAAGTTAGATAAAGACTGGTGGGAACGAAGGGGTTTGTGTTTCTATTCTCAAAAACCTCTTGTCCGTATTATGAATTATACTATTCATTTGTTTTCTTGTGTAGTGATTTGTGCAGTAAAAGGGACTACTTTTTATGGGTTAGAAACCTTTTTTCGATTTCTTTTTTAGCTTCCATTGAAGATATTGATACCACGACTGCATCCCCGGGCATTAGCATAAGTATTATTTCTGTTTCATTTCCTTGCCAGGCGCATCCTCCGGTCCAACCGCTGGAAAAATTAGATTTTTGTTCGCCATACTTAGTGCCAAGCACTTTTCGAAGTTTTTCAAAGTTTTCCTTCCCGTGAGTAGCAATTAACACACTAGAAAATTTATCATTGTCAAAGCTATAATCTATTTCATCCACATTCACCCCTTCAAATTGTAAAGATTCGTTTTCTTTTATGTATGTTGGTGGTGGAGTGGCACCATTGGGCAGCTTCATCTCTGAAAGGTCAGCTCCGGGAAAGGCTTTTTTTATAGCGGAACTGCCTGGCATTGAGCTATTTACCTTCATACCGGGAAAAGCGCTTAGAGGCACTCCCCATTTCATATCCCTAAAACCGGTTGGTTCCGAACCCGGTTTAAAATTTCCTTCATTATTATGAATGTTTGACGGGGTTATTTTTTGTCCCAAAAAAGGTTGTTTGACCATGCTACCGGGTTTTGCACCAATACTTTGAATTTCATCTAAATAATAGGTTATTGAAATACCTTCAATATCTACTTTGATATATTTATCTGTTTGCTCAAGTATCTTACCTTCTACTGTTTTACCTGATTTAAGGACGATTGTTTCGGCAAAAACTGATGAAGAAATAAATAAAAACATTAACGATAAAATAAAACCTATTTTTTTATTCACACACGCCTCCTCTTTACAATTTTTTTGTTTTCCAAATAATAAAAAGTCTCTGTAATATATTATCACAGAGGGCCTGAAAGGCAATCCCCCGGCTAGGACTGGATATGTAGTATTTTTATCAATATTAATGAAATCTGTGAAAATAGAGAAAATGGTGAGAATTGTAAAAGTGGTTGCTGGACTATGGGCCTCGTCAGAGCCGTTGTTTTTCTCCTGGACGAGTATGTTCTGGTTCGGCCGGAGCCCTCACCAGAACCGTTGTTTTTTATCCTATATATTACGGAAAACCATCTCCGTTTCTGGTTGATGGTTTTCCGTTTAAGGTAAAAACAACGGGGACGAAGGGATTTCATTCGCCCCGCTTACAGTGGGGCTCATGGATGCCTTTAAGGAAAATGCCTGGATAATGTTGGCATAGAACCCTTTTGGCCTGCGCTTTGCTTGGCCAATCAGGGATTCCAGCCCAGGCACCCCCCCCCTGTCATCAAAAAATACCGCCCAAAAGGGCGGTTTTTTTTGATGAAAACGGGGACGAAGGGATTTGAACCCTCGGTCACATGCGTGACAGGCATGGGTCTTGAACCAGGCTAGACGACGTCCCCAAGTGGATTAACGAATTAAAAAATTAATGGATTAAATGATTAGGCATTATAAACAGAAACTTTTTTCTTTTCAATACAAATTTACAATCCGTTAATTCTTTAATTCGTTAATAAAAACAATGGTGG
>JBAYMZ010000029.1:0-10093 GCA_041663385.1 Candidatus Omnitrophota bacterium | reverse complement strand
CGGTTCCTAAATCGGGTTGTTTGGCGATTAGTAGAACATTAACCATTACCAATCCAAAAGGGAGTAAAACCCCCTTAAGGAATCCCTTGTTTACGTCATGGGCAAAAAACCTTGCCAAGACAAAAATCGTGATTAATTTTGATAATTCCGAAGGCTGAAAATTAAATCCTCCAACGCTAAGCCACCGCTGTGCGCCTAAAGCGCTTCTTCCGAAAAAATATACCGCCACTAATAATACTATATTTACCGCATATAACACGTAAGCAAAATCAAACCATATTCTGTAATTTATTAAAGAAAAAATAACCAGAACCAACCAGGCAATAATCACCCAGATTATCTCCTTACGAAATACATCCTGATCTTCCATCTTTCCTGCTTGATGTAAACTGCTATATATACAGGCCAGGCTTATGATTGTTAAAAACAGCAGGCATATAACGATAATCTTCCGTGGGCTATAATTTAGCTGTTTATCTAATAGTATATTTAACATATCATAAAATATTTTTTTCTTTTAATTGGCTCAAAAACTCATTGGTTACTTTTAGTGCTTCATAGCTTGAGCCGCCATTTTCAAGAAATACACAAATCGTATATTCAGGATCGTCTTCCGGAAAATAACCAACAAACCATCCATGGGCTTTTCCATGTGTTTGTGCTGTGCCGGTTTTTCCGGCAATTTTCAGAGAAAGGGGTTTTAACATTCGCGCGGTTCCTTCGTCACTTTCAACAACCATTTTTAGGGATTTTTTTAATATGGCTAAATCATCCAAAGGGATGCCGGATTTTATTACGGGCGCGCGGACAACCGACGCGTCCCCTATTTTATCGATAATATGTGGTTTTACAATGTATCCCGCGTTTGCAAAAGCGGCAAATACCGAGGCAATTTCTATTGGCGATGATAAAATGTAGCCTTGCCCTATGGAAAGATTTAAAGTGTCCCCCATATACCAACGTTTTAAAGCGTTCCAGTTACGCCCAGGAACAGAGCCTTTATTTTCATAAGGCAAGTCGATACCCGTTAAAGAACTCAAACCAAGCTTATCCGCCCATTTTGTGATCTGTTCCCTTCCGGTAAGCATGCCCACATTATAGAAATAGACGTTACAAGAATGCGTCATCGCGTCATATAGATTTTCACTGTCGTGGACGTTCTCGCAGCGGAATTCTGCATTTCCTATTTTTAGCTTTCCAGTGCAATCGAATGTCGTTGCGGTAGTAATTTTTTTTGATTCAAGAGCGGAAATGGCAACAATCGTTTTAAAAGTAGAGCCTAAGGGGTATGTTGATTGTATCGCGCGATTTTGTAAGGGCCTATTTTTGTCATTGAATACACTGGTTAGGTTATCTGAACCTTTTATGAAATCATTTGGATCAAACGTTGGCGATGAAAGCAGGGATAAAATGCCGCCGGTTTTTGAATCCATTAATATAAGCGCGCCTTTTTTATCTTTCATCGCCGTATAGGCAGCTTCTTGAATCTTTAAATCAAGTGTTAGGTAAATATCTTGCCCTCTTTCCGTGTTTAATTTGCCCAAAAAACCAGCAATTTGGCCTTGCGAGTTTATTTCTATGAGATCACCGCCATCTTTGCCTCTTAAATAATTATCGTAATATTCCTCAATGCCGGTTTTGCCGATACGTTCAAACGGCGAATAGCCATATTTTTTAATATTTTCTGGAAAAGCTGAAGCATCCTGGACATACCCAAGGACGTGGGCAAATTCATAAGGATATAAATATAACCTTTGCGGAGCAGGATTAATTAACACATCGTCGCCAAATTTTTCTTTTATTCTGAACGCGGTCTTTTTATCAATGTTAGGAATTATATCTACCGGGCTGAATTGATTCTGGAATTTACGATTATAATTCCTGTTAAGCGTTTTGGCACTGGAATTTAAATATATGGAAATGTCTCGAAAAAGCTTATCTTTTCTGTTTTTTATTTGGTAGGGTATAACCGAAATATTAAAAGCGGCCACATCTTTGGCAAGGATTATGCCATTCCTATCGTAGATATTTCCGCGTATGGAACGTTCAGGGATTACCCGCATATAATTATTTTTAGCGCGGACAAGATAATAATCCCCTTTTAGAATTTGATAATAAAAAAGCGAGATAGCCAATATTGCAAAAGCGATGATATAAATACTTTTAAAAATTATGTCAAAATTGTTTCGTTTAAAGTTAATCATTTTCTGCTCGAGGAATTTTAAACCATGGTGAAAGAATATAATTAATCAAAAGAAAAATAACACTTGAATGTATAATAAAAAAAATAGAAAACAGTACTTGAGTTTTATGGATATAGAGGTTATTCGCAATTAAATGGAACAAAAGTGCCCCGTAAAAAATAAAAAATTTTGCTTCTTTTTTTCGAAAATGATGTAAAAAATAATGAATAAAAATGGCCACACAAGTAAATTCAAAAATACTAAAAGATACATTTCCGGTTGAAGCGGCATCTTTCAAATAGCCAAAAATAATGCTATAAATCAAAGCAATTCTGAAGGGGTAATTCATCGCGATAAAAACTATTCCCAGAAAAGTAAATTCCGCAAATAAAGAATAACCAAATGGTTTAAGTAGATCTATCAATAATAAAATCAGCAGCGTAAAAAATATTTTTAGATTTTTTTCTCTCACTTTAATATGAATACTTTATTTAAGAGGGTGTTTGAGTTGAACGATTTTACTTCTACCTCAAAAAAAAGATTTTCTTTATTTTCGTTTATTTTTGTAACTCTGCCAATATAAAGCGGATAGGCGGTAAGCGGTATTTTAAACCAGACAACATCATTTAAGTTTATTTTATCGGAATGGTCGATATAAAGGATTTTTAAAGAATCGAGGCCCCCCGCAAGCATTCCAAGAGCATCATTTCCTATGAATACCGCGAGATTAAATTCCGGATCATCAATAAGCATAAGCCGGCTGTAGTTATTTTTTACAGCAATTATCCGGCCAATTAGATAGCCATTATAGTCAATGGCATACATGCCAACTTTGAGGCCTTCATTTTTTCCGGTATTAATGAGCACCACTCTGCGCCAACTTGAAGGATCAAAGGATATTATGTCCGCCCCTACTATGTTTATATTTTTTTCTGTTCTAAAATCAAGTGCTTTCCTTAATTTGTTGTTTTCATTTTCAAGAATATTAAGTTTTTTTAGCTCTAACGATAACAACAGGTTATTTTTTTCAAGATTTTCGATTCTTTTTGAGTTTTGGCTGATAGCTGGCAGGCGCTGGTCAGAAAACAACATCAGGACATTCGCGATAAAATTCTTAAAGGGAAACAAAAGCAACAACGCGAACAAAAGACATAACGCAATATATTTGGATGTGATTTTAGAAGCTGGATACAAGAGAAATCTTCTTTAAAAATCTGGGGTCTTCTAAGATTTTACCGGTTCCCAAGGCAACTGACGTTAATGGATCCTCTGCTACAAAACACGCAAGGCCTGTTTGTTCGGATAATAATTTATCCAGCCCGCGTAATAATGCACCGCCTCCACAAAGAACTATCCCCTTTTCGATTAAATCGGCGGCAAGTTCAGGAGGTGTTCTTTCGAGGGTTACTTTTGTAGCTTCTATTATTTCTTTTATTGGAGCTTGTAAGGCTTCACGCACTTCTTCTGAGTTAATCCGTATAAATTTTGGAAGCCCTGTAATTAAATCCCTGCCCCGCACTTCTATGGTTAATTCTTCCGTCAGCGGCCAGGCAGAACCTATTTTTATTTTTATTTCTTCTGCAGTACGTTCGCCAATCATAAGATTGTATACTTTCTTCATGTGTTCAATAATCGCGTCGTCCATTTCATCGCCACCGACACGAATTGAGCGGGCGAAAACCGAACCGCCAAGAGATATTACCGCAATCTCCGTAGTCCCTCCGCCGATATCAATAACCATGTTTCCTTGAGGTTCAGTTATCGGTAGCCCTACGCCGATTGCCGCGGCTAAAGATTGTTCAACAGGGATAACTTCTCTTGCGCCGGCTTTAATGGCGGAATCCTTAACTGCTCTTTTCTCAACTTCGGTAATACCTGAAGGGACAGCAATTACGATTCTTGGCCTCCTGAAGCTACTAAAAATATTCGGTGGGTTTACTTTGTTAATAAAGTAACGTAACATTTCTTCGGTTACGTCAAAATCCGCGATAACTCCGTCTTTCATCGGCCGTATCGCGGAAATACTTCCGGGGGTTTTACCGAGCATGCGCTTTGCTTCTTCACCAACCGCAAGCACTGCTCCGGTATTTTTATAAATTGCGACAACTGATGGTTCACAAAGCACTATGCCTTCGCCGCGTAAATACACAAGAGTAGTTGCGGTTCCTAAATCAATACCGATATCATTGGCAAAAGCGCCCAAAAGCGCGCTGATGCTTCTTGTGACTGAACTGATTATTTTGGTTATTTGCACGTCAATGCCCCTCCAGACAAGTTATAGAGATGATAACAAAGCCTTACACGCTTGTCAACAATATTCATTTGAAATACAGTAAAAACGCAATTGTATTTCAATGTATATCGCAAGCGTTGCGAACGTATATCAACTGTATTTCTATTTTTTTATTTCTTGTCGGTACGTTATTCTTTAAATACCGCGCCGCTTGATGCTGACTGTGCCATCTTGGAATATCTATACAAGTATCCTGATTTTACCTTGGACGGGAGTATCTTGATCTGTTTTTTACGTTTTTCAATTTCTGAAGCAGAAACTAAAAGTTCTATTTTCCTTGCCGGTATATCAAGATTTATGGTGTCGTCATTTTTTATGTAAGCGATTAATCCCCCTAAAATTGCTTCAGGCGAAATATGGCCTATGCACGGGCCTCTGGTTCCGCCGGAAAACCTGCCATCGGTTATTAGAATGACGCTTTTGTGCAACCCCATGCCTACTATCGCGGCGGTTGGAGAAAGCATTTCCCTCATGCCAGGGCCTCCACTTGGGCCTTCATAACGAACAACAACGACACTACCTTTTTTTATTTTCCCATTAAGAATATTTTCCATGGCTTCTTCTTCAGAATTAAAAACCTGCGCCTTGCCTTTAAATTTTAACATATCCTCATCAACGGCAGCTTGCTTAACTACTGCGCCTTCAGGAGCAAGGTTTCCGTAAAGTATCGCGATGCCGCCTTCTTTTCTATAGGCTTTATTCAAAGGCCGGATCACATCATCATCGTAAATAACTGCCGATTTTGCTATTTTCTTAATGTCTTGGCCAGAAACTGTCGGATTGTTTTTTATGACAGCGGAAAATCTTTTTAAAACCGCGGGTATCCCGCCAGCATTATCCAAGTCTTCCATGTAATATTCTCCGGCAGGTTCAAGTTTTGAAATATTTGGAGTTTTGCGGCTAATCCGGTCAAAATCATCCAAATCTAATTCAACGCCTGCTTCATGCGCAATAGCCATAAGATGCAAGACCGTATTCGTAGAACCGCCCAGCGCCATATCAACTGTTATCGCATTTTCAAGGGCGGATTTGCTCACAATGTCTTTCGGTTTTATAGAAGTTTTTACAAGATCCACGATTCGCTGTCCGCTTTCATAAGCAATCCGTAATTTTCTGCTTAAAACTGCCGGGGTTGTTCCGCAGTATGGAAGCGACAAGCCCATGCTTTCTACGATACAAGCCATTGTGTTTGCGGTATACATTCCCTGACATGAACCACAGGAGGGGCATGCTTCGCATTCAATGGCTCTTAATTCGTCTTTACCGATAGTTCCGGCTTTGGCCCTGCCAACTGCTTCAAACGTATCTCTTACCAATGCCAGGCGTTTTTTACCAAAATGCCCCGCAATCATCGGCCCTGCAGTAACCACGATTGTAGGAATATTCACCCGTAACGAACCCATAATCATGCCGGGAGTTATCTTGTCGCAATTGGTAAGCAACACCAACCCATCAAGACTGTTTGCTGCGGCGATTGCCTCTATGATGTCTGCTATGAGCTCACGTGAAGGAAGCGAATACTTCATTCCGGAATGCCCCATAGCTATACCGTCACAAATACCAGGAACGCCAAAAATAAAAGGAGTACCGCCGTTGTTCTCCACACCACGCTCTATGTAGCGTTCTAATGTGCGCATGTTCGTATGCCCCGGAATAAGATCAGTAAAAGAAGAAGCTATTCCAATGAATGGCCTATCCATGTGAGATCGATGTAAACCGGTTCCATACAATAACGCCCGGTTAGGAAGCCTTTCTATACCGTTTTTTATCTTATCCGAACGCATAATACCTCCGTAGGTTTAGGTTGAGGTTAAGGTTGAGGCGAAAAATCTGCCTTAACCTAAGCCTTAACCTTTTGCTATTAATCCGCGCCTTCAAGTTCGCCTAAATCTTTTTCTTCTTTAAGAAACTCTTCTTTTTTCTTTTCTACCGGAACAACTTTTACATATTGTTCAACATAAGCTTTTGTGCCTTTTATGTTTAGCTTATCAAAAAGGAACGAAAATTCTTCTTCGAGAGTTGATGATATTTTGTTCCGCCATTCCTTAGGAAGAGAATGAATTTCTTTTTTAAACGGCCCTAAAGCACTTTTGCGGGTTTTGTAAATAAACTGATCGTTGGTCATGTCCGGCTTTTTTTCTGCCGCGCAATTTGTGTGCAGCCAGTTGTAAATTTTTTCTTTTAAAGGAAGCGGCAAATAGTCATAAACTATATTCTGGAATTGCGTTGCAAGATGTATTTCTGCGCATTCTACCTCTGGGAATGTGTGAAAAGCTTCATTAGGAAGAGTTGACGCGCCATGCTGGACCGCTCCGGCCATCCCATAGTCGGCCCTTGCGATTTCTGAGAGCTTGCGTAAGGTGTCAAAGTCAATACTTACCTTTGCGATAGAACCATCAGGAAGGACGACTCCACCATGAGAAGTTCCGGTTTGAATGCTTATTTTTGATATGCCTTTTAAGCTTCCAATTGCTTTGTGATAACCTTTAACATAAGCATGCAATTCATCCGGAGTTGAATTTTTTCCTCCGACTTCACCAATTTCTCCGCCAATAGAGATATCAAGGCCTTTAGGCTGGAGGCTACGGATATGTTTTGTAAGCAGTGCGCAAACTTCGTAATTCAGTTTTTGCTGTTGATCATGATTAGTTTTTGATAAATCAACTAAGGTTGATGTGTCAATGTCAATGTTATAAAAAGATGAGGCAATCGCTTCTTGAATTAATTCCTTTAATGGGTTTAATTCCTTGTCCTGATTTTCTAAAAAACTTTTTGCTTTTACCTGAAAATGGTCACCTTGTATAAATATCGGGCCATTGTAGTTTTCTTTTATTGCGGCAAGCACGAGGACAGAAGTATATTCTAATGGCCGCTGGTCAGTGTAGCCGATTTCGCTTTTCGCGATTTCAAATATAAAAGAACCGGCATCTATCTTGTTGGCCGCGCGAAAAACCGCACGAGCCAAATCAAAAGTAAGTGTTCTTAAATTCATCGCGGGAACCGTGAAACCTTTAATTTTCTTTTGCCCTCTTGCTTCATATAGCCCCTGGATTGAGGAAGGAATTGTTTTAAAATATAAACCAGCGTTATATGCTATCCAATAGCATATTCTTTTCATATGAGCAGATTCAGAAAGAATTATCGTATCGACAAGATTATCAACCGTTACCCTTCTGAAAACTTCAGGATTTTTGATTACAATTTTTCCATTTTCTTCCACGACGGTTTTTCCGTCAAAGATTTGCGACTCGCTCATGTAAACCATTTTTCCTCCTTTTGTGTATAACACAGAAAAATTATCTGTGGCTATCTGCGATTTACCATCTGTATTAATCTGTGCGACTTTTTATGTCAGAACTTTGATTAACCGGTAATAAGCCTCAACTTCCATGTCCTTTGGCTTAATCGCTTCTTCTAAAGGTAATAAAACCAATTCACCGTTCCTGAGAGAAACACATTTGTCAGTTTCACCATCCCTTAAAGCTTCTACTGCCTTATTTCCATATCTTGCGGCAAGTATCCTGTCGAAAGCGGTTGGCCGGCCTCCTCTTTGGATATGGCCAAGAACGACTTCCCGTGTTTCAAATTCCGTCATTTGTGTAATTTTTGCCGCAAGTTCCGGAGCTTTCGCTTTGCCTTCAGCCGTAATAATTATCCAGCTGATTTTGCCGCGCCTGTTTCCTTCGGTGATTTCTTCACAAATATCTTCCAAGCTAAAATCTCTTTCCGGGAAAATAACTTCTTCACAGCCGCCCGCAAGAGCAACTCGAAGCGCAATAAAACCACAATCGCGGCCCATAACTTCAACTACAAATATTCTTTCAAGAGAGATTGCGGTGTCCCGTATCTTGTCAATTGCGTCAAGCGCAACGTTTAAGGCAGTATCTGTGCCAATGGTTAAATCTACACCGTTTACATCATTATCAATCGTTGCGGGCGCGCCTATAACCGGTATGCCGTATTTTTCGCATAAAAGATGAGCTCCGGTTAAAGAGCCATTGCCTCCAACTACTATGAGTCCGTCAAGCTTGCTGTTCTTTATCGTTTTTAAAGCGTCAAGCTGCCCTGCTTCAGTAAGAAAACGTTTTGCGCGGGCAGTTTTTAGAATTGTTCCACCGCTATTTATTATACCGGAAACAGACCGGCGATTCAAAACCACGGTTTCGGAATTCATCAAGCCTTCATAACCGCGCATAATCCCGAGAACTTCTATTCCGTAAGAATCAGCGGTTCTCACGATTGCCCTTATGCATGCGTTTACGCCCGCGCAGTCTCTGGTTAAAATACCAATACGCTTCATATTATGTTCCCATTTGCCAACTTGCCAGATACTTCTCTTGTTCTTTTGTGAGAGTATCTATTTTAATACCCATTGATTTAAGTTTCAAGGCCGCAATATTTTGATCAATATCTTCGGGAACCTTAAAAACATTCTTAGCAAGCTTTTTATAATTCTTTGCTATATACTCTGCGCTTAGGGCCTGATTAGCAAAGGACATATCCATAACGCAAGCTGGATGGCCTTCTGCCGCGGCAAGGTTTATTAATCGGCCTTCACCAAGAAGGTAGATTAACTTTCCGTTTTTAAGAGTGTATTCATCGATAAAATCGCGAATCCTTCTCTTGTTGTTACTTAACGCTTCCAACGCGGGGATGTCTATCTCTACATTAAAATGCCCGGTATTGGCAACAATTGCTCCGTTTTTCATGACTTGAAAATGCTCTTTTCTTATTACACCAATATCGCCGGTAACGGTTACAAAAATATCCCCAATTTTTGATGCTTGGGCTATCGGCATAACATCAAAACCGTCCATTGTGGCTTCCAGGGCGCGTAATGGATCAATTTCAACCACGATTACTTTTGCACCAAGGCCTTTTGCCCGCATAGTTAAGCCTTTACCGCACCAGCCATATCCGCAGACAACAAAATTTGTACCGGCAATAAGCTTATTCGTGGCTCTTATAATCCCGTCTAGAGTAGACTGCCCAGTCCCATAACGATTGTCAAAAAGGTGTTTGGTTTGGGCATCATTTACAGCAACTATTGGGTATCGTAATTTATTTTCTTTTGCTAAAGCGCGTAAACGTATTACGCCGGTTGTCGTCTCTTCTGTTCCGCCGATGATATTACCATGTATTTTTTCCGGCCGCTGATGAATGGTGCTAACCAAATCCGCTCCATCATCCATTGTGATCTCCGGCTTCTCTGCCAGAACAGATTCAATATGACTGTAGTAAGTTTTAGTGTTTTCGCCTTTGATCGCGTACACACTAATGCCGTCATTTTTTACAAGCGCGCTGGCTACATCATCCTGTGTTGATAGTGGATTAGACGCGCAAAGGCTCACTTCTGCTCCGCCGAATTTTAATGTCTGCATAAGAACCGCAGTTTCTGTTGTAACATGCAAACAACACGCGACTTTTAAACCTTTCAAAGGTTTTTCTTTTTTAAATCTTTCGTAAATAAGTTTTAGAACAGGCATGTCTTTGCCTGCCCATTCTATCCTTGATATTCCTTTTTTAGCCAGAGTCACATCTTTAACATCGTATTTCATTTTAACCTCACTTCGTTCGGTTAGAGCACAGATTTAGATTTTTTCCTTCTCTGTTTTAT
>JBAYMZ010000028.1:0-10104 GCA_041663385.1 Candidatus Omnitrophota bacterium | reverse complement strand
GTATCGCAAGGGTGGAAGCCTGCCTAATCTTTGGTTGGGTGTTACGGCGGAGAATCAACAGCGAGCCGATGAACGAATCCCAATTCTTTTACAGATTCCGGCGGCAAAGCGGTTTGTAAGTATTGAACCAATGCTCGGAAAAATAAACCTTATATCAGATATAGGAGGAACACTATGGATTGGTGGACAACGTGGTTGCAGTGGCAAACACAGAGGCATTGGAACTCCTGATTGTCCCATAACGTTACATCACCACCACGACCATCGTTGTAAAATGGGTCTCGACTGGGTAATTGTCGGCGGTGAGACCGGCCATAACGCAAGGCCGATGAATAATGAATGGGCAACATTGATTCAACAGCAGTGCGAATCAGCAGGTGTGCCGTTCTTTTACAAATCAAGCGGCGGCAGAAATAAAATATCTGCATTAAATGGCGTTGAGTATAAGGAGTTTCCGAAATGATAGAGTTGGCCATTTTCAACGAAGCCCGGACTTTATTTCCATCACGCCGCCCGGGTGCGAAGCGTGGCAACGAAGTAGAGTTCAAAAACTTTTGCCGACACAAGGACTGGAAACAATGTTTACCTTTACTGAAATCTGCAATACAAAGAGAAATAAAATGGCGAGAAGAAACGGCAAAGTTAAATTCCAAACAGCGGGATAGGGACAAGATTGTATTTATTCCCGAATGGCCGAATTTTTCAGTTTGGATAAATGGCAGGCGATGGGAAAATGAGTTTGAACTGCCCAGTGAAAAGGCCAAGCCGAAGCCTGTGGCGGTCGCAGTGAACATATTTCAGTCTGTCCCAGAATATGATGCCATTGCCGCAAAAGAACAGCAGGCGAGGCGATTAAAGATGCGTGAAGATTTAAGAAAAGAAACAGGCGTGCGATTATGATTTCAGCGGGCGTAGATATATGCAAAGAAGCTTCTGTTTCTGTGGTTGCTATTTGCGAATTTAAAGATGATGTGGTTACCGTGTTGGCTATCAAGAGATATAAAACCTTGAATTACAAAAAAATAGCAGGATATTTAAAAAGAACATACGGTAATATTAGATTAACTATTTGTAATTAAGAATTTAAAGGAATAATGAAATGTCAGAAGAAATTGACCCAGAAGAAAAAGAATATGACGACAAAATGAACATTATCAGGGCTAACAAGAAATTTGCTAAAGCAATGCTTACTCGTATGCTTGCCAAATACGATGAAGGCTTGCGGGGTTGGGATAATCCAGACAATAGAAGCGAAATTTCTTTCAGGATAGAGCAAGATGTATGGAAAAATACCACAGCCAAAGCCGTTGACATTGCCAATCGCGCAATGATGCTATATATGTTTGATACCGAAAAGCCAAAGGATTGATTGCGGGGCAGGGATGCCCAGGAAGGAGGTGAGTATGAGAACTGTACGAGATTTAAGATGTGAAGTCATTATGCCAAAAAGCGATAGTAGGCGTACCACAGGAAAGTATTTTACAGTTATACTTGCCGATAACATTAAAGAGTTTATAGAGAAAAAAGAGTATTCACATATTGTCGATATTAAGATATTTGGGAAAGATAATACGATAGTTTGCACGATAATTTATGAACCATTGAAAAGTAAGCCAAAGGATTGAAAATGAAATCCCTATGCAACACCTGTCGCCTGTGCGATAAAGAAAATATGATGTGCAGTAAATATGAATGTAGCAAGATTGATAATGAAGTAAGAATATGTCAGCATTATAAACCAGAAGAGGGCAAGTAAATGGCAAAGCGTAAAGAAGAATTAAAGCGATGCCCGTTTTGCGGAAGCAATACCATAACTGTATATTGCATATCTAAGAGTGCATATATGTGCCAATGCGAGGGCTGTTATGCTTCGGCAAGGTCGTCTGTTCAACGACAAATGGCAATTAAGAATTGGAACAGGAGGATAGGCAGTGGCAAAATGTAAGAATATAACTTCTGGCAAAAAGGGCTTGATTACAAGGTTATTTAATCAAGATACATCTATCCCCGATATTTCAAGTGAATTGGGAATATCCATAACTCTTGTTCGGCAGTACGTCTTGGCTTGGTGCAGAGAACAGAACGATGACTTATGGTCTAAGATAATTAGGCAAGTAGGGCATTGCGAAATATCAGGCAGGACGGACGAACTTAATGCACATCATATTCTCGAAAAGGGTGCTTTTGGTTGGCTAAGATGGGACTTGAGTAACGGTATCTGCCTTAATGTTAATTACCATCAGGCGGATAGGGGTAACATACAGGAAATGTCGGCACACGGCACGGTAAGGCAAACGCAGATGTTTCTGGACTGGCTCAAAGAAAACAGGCCGGGTCAGTATCGGTTTTATTGCGACAACAAAGATAATCGAGTTCACGAAGATGTAGATATTATTGCAAAATATCACGAATTAAAAGAAATTTACGAAAAAGGATTGTAATTATTAACGCCGCCAGAGCGTCAGGACGATTAGCGATGGCGGCAAATTTTTGAAAGGAAAGTAGAATGATAAGTTTTGTGATATATGTTGTGTGTTTGGTTGCCGTTGTAGTAGTTTATATTGCGATATTGAAAAAAGTATCTGCTAAATACAACGAGCGAATAAAAACCCTTGAATCTGATTTTAAGAATATCGACAATGGGTTATATGGTGCCCGCAAAGACTTAATCGTCTTTAATAAATGGAAAACCTTGCGCGATTGCATTGACAGTGGCAGGCATAAGCCGGTGTTGTTTATAAGGGCGGAAAAACAATCAATCTTGCCGTCAATATTTAGTCCAGCATTTTACATTTATGTTTTTATGTGCAACAACTGCCGAGAAGAATACCGATTACAGGAATCAGAGCTATCCAAAGAACAACGTAATGTCTTGGTAGCAATGGGAATACTCAAAAAGTAAGGTAAAAAATGACCCCAAACCGATTCAGACGTGCGATTGTTGCCATAGCCTTACTTACTGTCCTATTGATTGTTTTAATGTCGCTATCGGGCTGTAACGGCGTTATAGTGAACGTCTTTAATCCCACTACCGGCAAGTTACAGGAACGAATAATAGTAACGTCCACAATGGTAACGCAGGACATAAACAGCTTAACGGTGGAAACCTGCTACGCCAAAGTGAGGATTGACAAGTTGAGCCAGATTTACAATTCTGAATCTTGGGTAAATATAGGCAGGGGTTGGGCTATTGCAACTACTGGCGGGTTGCCAGAACTGGCCGAGAAATGGCTTGTAGGAAATAATGTGGTAGATGTAAATAATAACTAAATCAGGCCGTATCGCCTCACATAGCCACTCGGCTCAGGCCGCAAGTGTGGGGCGATATTTAGAAAAGGATAGAATGATGGGAAAAGAAAAGTTAAAGCAAACGGTATGCGAGTATATGAAACGCAGGATAACACATATCGGGTGTACGCACCCAGAAGCAAAAGGGGCTAATGGGTATAATTGCTATCTCGCATTATGCCCTAAAAAAGCACGAATAAAAAAAGTTATGAACAGACGGAAAGAGGCTGGTAAATGAAAGAAATTATTTTGATAGGAATTATGGTTGCTATTTATTGCGTAGCTTATCAATTATGGGAATTAACGGTAGTTTTAGATTCGATTTCAAAAATGATAAAATAAGAAATCAGGAGAACGAAAATGAGTACCTGTAAAACTTGCGGACAGCAAATACCTTTAGGCTTTGAGCATAGATGCACAACGCCAACCGTTGACACCGCCGATATGATTACAAAATTAGAATCCATAGATGGGTGTTTTCCGTGCAATGGTTGCGAGACGTGTAAATTTGATATGCTTACGAAATCGCAAAACATCGACATATCAAAGCCAAGTGTCGATGGCGCAAAGGTATCAGATACGGAAATGATAACAACCGATTTAAGAGCTTTGATTCCGATTTTAGCACAAATAGAGCATTGCCATAGCAAGTCAATGCTTATCGGCAGGGTAATAAGTAAAATCGGCCAACAGGCGATTACAATTAAAGAGCTTGAAAGTAAAGTGGAAGAATGGCAACGAGACGCATTTAACAGAAGAATAGAAGTTGAAGACCTCAAAGCCTTTACCAATACCCAATCCAAAGAAATCCAAAGGCTAACATCAGAAAACAATACTTTGCAAATAGCGACAGACCTTGTCAGCAAAGACCTAAATATGTACCGGAATATGACCGTACAGGAATTTGAGAAATTACAGAGCCAGAAAGGGTAAATGATGAAAAAGGTAAAATTAGAGCCGTGTCCGTTTTGCGGCGGCGAAGCTATTCTTAGTAAAGAAAGCGACCATCACGGAGAATACTTTGATTTGGGTTGTAAAGATGCAAAATGTTGTGGCTATTTGGTGTTTTACACTGAACCAATAGGAAATTTAAACATAGCAATTAAGGCTTGGAATGGGCGGAAAGGGTAATATGGATATTGCAATATGCCAAGATAAGAATTGTCCTAAACGTGAGAACTGCTTTAGATTTATGGCCGAGCCAAATCCCGATTATCAATCTTACGGCAGTTTCAAATGGGACAATGGCTGTCAATACTATTGGGAACTTGAAAAGGAGTAATTTATGATTTGTGCAATATGCGGGAAAGACGAAGAACAGTACCATTTTGCAGAAATTATGATAGTTGACAAAAGGAAGTAATATGATAAGATATAGCACAGATAGACTTAGCGGTCGAAAAGCCGGACTTCCTGACCGGCCTGCTGTGCCTTTTAATTCAGGACTAACTATTACAGGAAATAGTAATATGAAAACAATTCAATTAACACGCGGTAAAGTAGCATTAGTAGATGATGCGGATTATGAGGAGCTAAATAAGTATAAGTGGCAAGCAAAAAAAAATAAACTTACTTTTTATGCGACAAGAACTGTAATAATTGGAGATATTAAGAGTTCACGCAACCCCCTTCGCAAGAGAACTTCCGTTCTTATGCACAGGGAGATAGTTAATGCCGCCAAAGGTTGGGATGTTGACCACGCAAACCACAACGGCCTTGATAATCGCCGTACAAATTTAAGGTTATGTTCAAGGTCAGAAAATCAGGGCAATCGTATTAACAGTTGCAATTCTACCTCCAAATATAAGGGAGTAAGTTGGGACAAGGTAAAAAGGAAGTGGCGAGCAAGGATTGCTTGCGGCAAAAAAAACACAAGCATTGGAAGATTTAATTCTGAAATTGAAGCGGCCAAAGCATACGATAAAAAAGCAAAAGAATTATTTGGAGAATTTGCTTATCTTAATATGCCAGAGGAAAAACAATTACAGTCTTTAATGAAATAACGGCTGTAAGTGTTGTTGGGGAATTAAAAGGATTATATAGGTTAAAAGGAGTAATATATGATTTGCAAGATATGTGACAGAAAGATTGACGACAACCCAACCGTAATAGACGCTCATCATAATGGCGAAGATATGAAATTCACAATAAATAGTAATCCCAAATTGTGCAAGAGTTGCGTTGTCCAAAAGCTACAATCGACTTTTGAGCAAATGGTGGGAGATGAACAATGAAAACCTGTCCACATTGCCAATTCAGATTTAACGCCAAAGATGCCGAATACTGTATAGTTTGCGGCCATAAATTCATATATTTTGACGACAATGTTGATGTAAATAATTTATTCAATACGTTGTTCGGACGTAAACCGCCAAAAAAGGAACAACAATGAGCATAAAAGAACGAATGTATCAGAGAGTAACGTACAAACAAATGCTTTCCTGCGTCCGGTTCTGCCAGAACTTCCTAAATCTTCGGGATTGGACAATAACCTTGCAAGAATCAGATACGTTAGAGGATTTGGGCAATATCGAAGTTGACCCGAACAAAATGGTTGCGACTATTACCATAAACCCACAATCGCATAAGGCAGAGAACGAGAACATCTACTCTACCCTTATTCATGAATGTATTCACATATTGTCGATAGGCGTGTGCAAGATTGACGCTAACCAATCAGAGCCAATAAGCTATGCCTTTGAAGATATATTATATCTAAATTACGTCCAGATAAAGAAACTAAAAACAGCGAATTTAAAGGATTAAGAATTATGGAAGAAATCGTAACAAACGAACAAGGCGGAAAACAGTCTAAGATTAGAGGCAAAATGTCAGAAGTTCCGGCACTGGCAATAATTGAAGTATCAGAGGTTATGGCTTTGGGGCAATCCAGATACCCCAGAGAACCGGACGGAACTCCAAACTGGTATAAAATTGATTGTATGAGCAATCTTGACCACGCATTAGAACACGCCTTTAATCTCTTGGCTGAAAGAAATAAGGCGGTTAGAAATGATGCGTTTATGAGAGAAGAACTAAGCCACTTGGCGGCGAGGTCTTTAATGGCATTGGAACAATTTATAAGGGAGTTAAAATGAAACGTGTATATGTAGCAGGTGCGTATTCTTCGGACAATGTAATTGGTGTTCTTAATAATATCAGAAAAGGGACACAAGCAAGTGTTGATGTTTTCTTGGCGGGTTTTGCGCCGTTCTGCCCTTGGCTTGACTATCAATTCCAGTTCTATACTGACCAATTAAAAGTATCTGATTACTATTCTTATTCTATGGCTTGGCTTGATGCCAGCGATGCCGTATTAGTTACGCCTGATTATGAGAATAGTAAAGGTACTATTGCAGAAATAGAACGTGCAATGGAATTGCATATCCCAGTATATTTTTCGTTAGCAGATTTGATACAAAGTGAAATGTAAACAACTAAAGGATTGAATAATGAAAGACACTAAGAGTGCGACAATCGTAAAAGAGTTTTTAACGAAGTACCCAGAATTACCGTCATTAACACTGGCCAAGATTATCTACAAGAAGAATAAACTGCGTTGGAGCAGTGTTGATGGCGTTAGGAATATGATAAAATACTATCGGGGGCAAGATGGAGATAGGAATAGGGGTAAACTTGCAGACAATACTTTTGTCAAGCCCGCCGGCAAGTTATGCCCATTTGACGCATTGCCAGAGCCAATAAAGAGCCTGCACGATTGGAAACCATATCCAGTATCAGGCGAGAACATACTTGCCTTGTTTGATTTACATATCCCATTTTACGCTAAACCAGAATTAGGGCTTGTCCTGAAGTATGCCAAAAAAAGAGTTCCAGATACTATAATTCTTGGTGGTGATATTATAGACTTCTATTCCTGCTCGTTCTGGTCAACAGACCCGCAAGTAAGGAATATGCTTAGAGATATATCCCAAACATTGATGATATTGAAGTGCCTGCGAGATTCGTTCCCAGATACAAGGATTGTCTTTAAAGTTGGCAATCACGAAGAACGGTTAGAGCGATATATCAGGGTCAAGGCCGCAGATTTAATCGAGGGCAAGGCCGAGGATATGCCAGATGACCCTATCTTCAAAGACATTGATATAGTTAAAAATTTCAGGAAGATTATTAAAGCGGACAATTTAGGTATAGATGTTGTCGAGAACAAACGCATACTCAAAGTTGGCAAGCATTTACATATCATTCACGGACACGAGTTCGGCGGTGGAATCTCTGTTCCGGTTAATCCTGCGAGAACGCTATTCCTGCGCGGCAAGGAAATCGCAATGTGCGGCCATTTCCACCAATCTTCACAACATTCAGTCAAAACTATGGGCGAAAAGAACATCGCTTGTTGGTCTGTTGGTTGTATGTGCGACTTGCACCCCGAATATAGACCCATAAATGAATGGAATCACGGCTTTGCCTATATCGAAACTTCAGGTGATGATTTTGAAGTTGAGAATAAGAGAATAATAAATATGAAGATTCACTAAGGAAACTGGCTTAATGCGGCAGTATCTGGATAG
This sequence comes from Candidatus Omnitrophota bacterium, assembly GCA_041663385.1. Lineage (GTDB taxonomy): Bacteria > Omnitrophota > Gorgyraeia > Duberdicusellales > 4484-171 > JAJYOP01. The sequence goes on along the minus strand of JBAYMZ010000028.1, from coordinate 2,284 downwards.
AAACATCTACACTTATTGATATATGGTAAGGAATTGAACACTATGAAATGGACGTATTCAGAACTCGACTACTTCTACGATAATCCGCCGAAGCGAAAGCGTAGATTCCTGTGTTGGCTCGGATTCCATAAATGGCACAAGGAGGAATCAGGCGAAGTCCATTGCGTTTGCTGCGACATAAATAAGGCAGATATAGATTGACTATTTAATTCTAATTGGTACGCCAATTTTAACCAAAGCCTGTTGCTCTAACAGGCTTGGCCTGCAAGTGCCATTTTTTTTACAAACCAACGGCCACCATTCGACAGGCGGAAGCCGATTACCCGAATAGGCATTAGTGATAACCTGAAACTGGCGTAGTAGTTCTGAAATCCATTCAGTACAATGCAGTTTTGCGGTCTGCAATACGGCCTTATTCCACCCAATTTCACACAGGAATAATTCAAGTAGCCCGGGTATGCCATTTTCATAGAACTGAGCATCTTTATCCCGCAAATGGTCAAATATAAATCGGACAATATGCTGATTATTTAGTGGCGGGACTTGACTTTGCACCTGCCTAATCCAGACCTTGCCGTTGTAGTTTTCAAGCCAACCTTCAAAATCGTTGATTTGTAGACCCTTTTTGGGCGGTTTAGGCCAATTATTCAGGGTTGTGGTTTCGTTTACATATATCCCTGATGGGCTTATTGATGTGTCTAAGACCTCTGCAATGACCGTAGGAACACGAACTATCATTGCGGCGTGGCTTATGTCGGAAGCGGGGGAAACGAAGCCCCTGAGCCGTTGTAGCCACTGTATCTGTTGCGACATTTTCCCGCTTCCAGAGCAGAGAATTATATCCAGAGATTGCAGATTGAGAGTTTGCCAATCGGTTATTTTATCGGTCATTATCTACTCCTTATCCAACTGCCGCCGCCAGAGCGTAAAAGTTCCAAGTTTCCGTATGTTATATCACCGGTGATTTTATAGTAAGTCTGTACTGGCTCGCCTGCCGTAGCTTCGGTTGCAAATTGATAATCTCTGTCTGTGCCAATTTTATATGGATTAGTTGCCGTCCCTGCCCCACCAGAATATGGATAAACCTCCCAAACTAACATCGGGTACATACCAACTGTTGATGTTACGCCTCGCCAATGCCTATCTGTGCCGAGAAAATCATAGCCAGTGAAAGTTGTCATAGTCTGCATTTGCGCGGTCGTATTTGCATCTGTACCAGCAATAGAATCGTCTGCGGTTATTGTGCTTGTGGTAGAATCCCACCGGCACGAAGAATAAGTTGAGGTTGCGTTGTACCCGACAAAGCCGCGACAATAAGATGAGCCGGAAGTATAGGCATCAATCGCCGCCCAGCAGTTGGTTGCAGTTAAGTTTGTGGCGTATCCGCAAATACCGCCATATCTGGCCGCAACTGTAGCACCAAGTAAATCATCAATACTGCCTTTTGCGTAACAATTTATGATAATGGGGTTACCGGCTGTGGCACGGCCAACAAGACCGCCGGAAAAACCCACACCGCTGGCATAACTTATGCTTACGTTGCAATCTGCGTAACTATCCATAATAGTATAAGTGCCTGACATTACTCCTATTGCACCGCCAACGTGATTGCTTAGCAGGTTATTAACAGACTTAACATTTCCTTTTGCTGAACTGCAAGCAACAAGTCCTGCTTGTTGCCCAACAATACCGCCAACATAAAGAAAATTAGATGTCGCAGTATTAGCATCATAATCTATAATTCCCGACCAGTGGCAATTATTGACTTCGGTAACATCAGTACCCGGTGTAAATAACTGCCCGCAAATACCGCCTACACTGGTATTTTTTACGCTACAAGCATCGCCAATGTTATAGATATTCATAGTGGACGAACTGTTTATTATCTTACCCTTTTGTCCCTCGGAAGCCCCTGATGTTTGAAAACCTACAAGTCCACCAATAGATAAGCCTGTACCAACTACGATATTTGCATATATATTGCCAGAGCTTGTGCAGTTCTGCATAACGGCGTGGCTTGAACCAGATATGCCACCCACATAAACATTAGTCACCGCAATGGTGCTGTTGTCGTGGGTGATGGTAGCGTTGAGAACGTGGCAATCGTTTATGTCTGCCCCCCAAGTCGTCTCGCCAACGAGGACACCTGTATATGCAGATACTCCTGCATAGGGTGCGCCTGTTACTGTAGCATTGGTAACGGTTATATTTTGCAGGATTGCCGTTGTGGAGATTTTGCGAAACATAGCAACTCTGCCAGTTGTAGAACTGTCAGCGACCGCAG
>JBAYMZ010000027.1:0-10684 GCA_041663385.1 Candidatus Omnitrophota bacterium | reverse complement strand
GCATTTTAGGCGGTTTTTATCGTCCCTTGCCTTTTTGAGACAGGGGAAAAATTGCGTTAAGCGAAGAATTCTTTTTTGGCTTAAGGTTTGTTTTATTGAGGTAGAGATAGACAATTTAGTTGTTCCGTTAACCGTATTTTAATTGACTTAATAACCTTATTCTGGTATTATAAAAATTCACCCAGCCCTTTCTTACCTTAAATATAACTATTCATAGGCAAGAAAGGGCTGGGTTCACCAGAGTTAACAAAATCCAATAAATTCCTAAGAATATGATTGAAAGATATACCCCAAAAGAAATTGGTAAAATTTGGAGTGATGAAGAGAAATTCAAGCGGTTTTTAGAAATTGAAGCGCTGCTTTGCGAGGCTCAAGAAGTTCGTAAAGAAATTCCCAGGGGAAACGCTACCTTAATAAGAAAAGCGAAAATTTCTCTTAAAAACATACAAAAGATAGAAGAAAAAACTCACCACGACATTATTGCTTTTATTAAAAGTATATCCCCGCAAATCGGCAAAAGCGCCGGATTCCTTCATTCCGGAATGACCTCGTCAGACCTGCTTGATACGACTTTAGCCTGGCAGATAAAAGACGCCACAACAATAATTTTAAAAGATTTTGATTTATTGATTAAGGCAGTTAAGGAAAAAGCCTTAAAGCATAAAGATACTTTATGCGTAGCCAGAACTCATGGTGTGCACGCCGAAGTTTACAGTTTTGGCCTAAAATTTGTTTATCTTTACAATGATTTAAAATACGAATACAAACTGCTCAAAGAAAGTTTAGATTATGTGGCTTGTGGAAAAATTTCCGGCGCAGTCGGAACTTTCGCGCATTTTTCGCCTGAAATAGAAACCTACATCTGCAAAAAAATCGGCATAAATTACGCGAAAATTTCAACCCAGATTGTTTCAAGGGAAAGATTCGCCTATTATCTTTCTGTACTTTCTCTAATTGGTTCGAGCCTGGAAAGATTTGCCACAGAAATTAGGCATTTGCATCGCACTGAAGTTGATGAAGCCAAAGAGCCGTTTTACGAGGGGCAAAAAGGTTCAAGCGCGATGCCGCACAAGCAAAATCCGATTATTTCTGAAAGAATCGCCGGCCTTGCGAGGCTATTGAGAGGCAATATGCTGGCGGCTTTTGAGAATATAAATCTTTGGCACGAAAGGGACATTTCACACTCTTCCGTGGAAAGGGTAATCATACCTGATTCAACGATAATTGTTGACTATATGATTAAAAAGACAGAGGAAGTAGTCAAGGGTTTAAAAGTAAACCCGCAGAATATGTTACGGAACATGGAGTTAAACCGCGGGCTTATTTATTCGCAAAAGATATTACTTAAGCTTATGGAAAAGGGTATCGCGAGAATGACTGCTTATGATATTGTGCAGGGTATTTCCTTAAAAGTCATTAACGGTAATTCGACATTTAAAAAAGAAGTTTTAGCTGACAGGGAAATAAACAAATATCTTGCCAATGCTGAGATAGAGAAAATTTTTAATCCCTATAGTTATCTCAGTAATGTGGATAAAATTTATAAGCGCGCAGGGTTGTAATCAGGATAGAAGATAGAAAATGGAAGATAGAAGATAGACGTTTTTATAAATAATAATATCCATTTTCAATCTTCCAGTTTCTGTTTTCAAAAATCTTTACTGTATAATTCTTCAATATGATCTGGCGAATAGATGTTTTCCCCAAAGAGGAAGTTTCATCCAAAGGGCTGGTCTCTCAAATAAGAGATTTAGGCCTTAAGGGAGATTTTAAAGTATTTTGCCGCAAGGTTTATTTTGTCGAAGGCCCGGGCAACGAGGCTGACATAAAAACCATTGCCCAGTCGCTGCTTATTGATTCGGTAACGGAAAAATACTCCTATCATAAAGGCTTATTCTCCAAAAAACCTGATCCTACCGAAATAATTATTACTTATAACCCCGGTGTTTCTGATCCTGTTGCTTTATCTTTTGAAAAAGCCATACGGGATTTATCATTAGAAGTAAAAAACACAAAAATAGCCCGCTTGTATAAGTTTGAAAATCTTTCAATCGACCAGATAAAAGATTTAAGTATCCAACTGCTTTATAACCCGCTGATTGAGCATATTCTTGAATATGAAAAGGCCGCCCGCGTTGAAAGCCTGGATGAGTTTCTCGGGCAAAAGTATAAATTCCAACTTGTAGAGGTGGATATTTTAAATGCTGACGACCAAAGGCTTAAAGATATATCTACGGATGGCTGCCTTTCTTTAAGCCTTGAGGAGATGCACATAATTAAAGAATATTTCGCAAAGCGTAAACGTAATCCTACGGATTGCGAGCTTGAGACTATAGCCACGCTTTGGTCAGAGCATTGTGGGCATAAGACTTTCAGGGGTTTGATTGATTATGAAGAGAAAAATTCAAGCGGCGACATTATTAAAAAAACCAGCATAAATAATCTTCTTAAATCAACAATAATGAAGGCGACCCAGGAAATCAACTCCTCTGATTGCGTTTCAGTGTTTCATGATAATTCAGGAGTGGTTAAATTCGATAAAGATTTTAATGTTTGCTTTAAGGTTGAAACACACAATCACCCTTCAGCCCTGGAGCCTTACGGTGGAGCATCAACCGGTATCGGCGGTGTTATCAGGGATATTTTAGGAACCGGGCAGGCGGCAAAGCCGTTTGCTTCGATTGATGTATTTTGTTTTTCTCCCTGGCATATCGCTTATGATGATTTACCGCTTGGTTTGCTTCATCCCAAAAGAGTCATGAAAGGCGTTATTGGCGGAGTAAGGGATTATGGAAACAGGATGGGAATTCCGACTGTTGCCGGCGCGGTTTTATTTGATGAAAGATTTTTAGGTAATCCACTTGTTTATTGCGGCACGCTTGGGCTTATTCCAAAAGATAAGTCATTTAAGAAATCAGAAAAGGGCGACTTGGTAATTGTTTGCGGGGCAAAAACCGGACGGGACGGAATACACGGAGCTACTTTTTCTTCCAAAGAGCTCGATGAAAAAACAGTTTTTTTAACCAGCGCGGTTCAAATCGGTAATGCTATCGAAGAAAAAAAAGTTACAGAAGCAATTCTACGGGCCAGAGACCTGAATTTATTTAATGCTATAACTGATTGCGGCGCTGGCGGCCTTTCCAGCGCGGTTACCGAGCTTGCCGGCGAGCACGGCGTTGAGGTTTCCCTTGAAAAAATTCCTCTTAAGTATAGCGGGCTTAATTATACTGAAATGTGGATATCGGAATCCCAGGAAAGAATGGTATTTTTTGCAAAAAAAGAAAATCTGGATAAACTTAAAAAGATTTTTCAAGAAGAAGATGTGGAAATAACGGTTATTGGAAAGGTGACTGATACGCATAAACTTGAACTTTTTTATGAGAAGAACAAAGTTTGCGAGATAGATATGGATTTCGTTTTAGACCTGCCAAAATTAAAGAAAAAAGCGGTTTGGGTAATAGAAAAAGAGGAGGAAGCAAATCTGCCGGAAAAAACTAATTATTCCGAAGATTTGAAAATGCTTCTTGCGTCTCCAAATATTGCCTGCAAAGACTGGATACTCCGGCAATACGACCATGAGGTTCAAGCCGGTTCAGCGCTTAAAGCTATATATGGCATAGAGAACTTAAGCGTGTCCGATGCCGCTGTTGTGCGGCCGGATTTAAAAAGCGAGAAGTGCATTGCAATTAGCACCGGGATAAATCCGTTTTATTCGGATATCGATCCCTACTGGATGTCGGCGCTTGCGATAGATGAAGCCCTGCGTAACGTTGTTTGTGTCGGAGGAGCGTTAAAAAATACTTTTATTCTTGATAATTTTTGCTGGGGTTCGCCGCAGGACGAGCGAACGCTTGGAGGCCTGGTAAGAGCTTCATCAGCAGCCTATGATTTTTCAACTTATTTTGGCGTGCCTTTTATTTCCGGAAAAGATAGTTTGTATAATGAGTATTCTGTTGAGAATAAAAAGATTTCAATACCCGGTACGCTTTTGATTTCAGCATTTTCGGTGATGGACAATTGGCAAGGAATAATTAGCGCTAATTTGAAACAGAAAGAAAATCTTTTATACGTGGTTGGTTTTACAAAACCGCATATGGGTGCTTGTGAATATTTTAGGCATTTAAAAGTAAAGGAAGGCTTTGTGCCAAGAGTTGACAAGCTAACGGCAAAAAAAATATTTGAAAAATTGAGCGAGGCCATAAAAAAAGAACTGGTTTTGTCCTGCCATGATTTATCAGAAGGGGGCCTTGCTGTGGCAATAGCTGAAATGTGTATAGGTTCGAATCTTGGCGCAAATATCTTCCTTGGTGATGTGCCAAAAGACAATGATGTGCATAACTATGAAGTTTTATTCTCCGAGTCGCCAACAAGGTTTATTGTTGAAATTGCTAAAGACAAAAAAGAAAAATTCGAAAAAGAGCTAAAAGGTTTACCATATGGCTTGATTGGCTGCGTTTCAGAAGACAAGAAGCTTGTAGTGTATGCGAATGAAAGCGAGGAAATCATAAACGTTGGCTTAGCGGATCTAAAAGAAGCCTGGACCAAGACGTTTGAAGAATTTAGATAAAACATAAAAAGGTTTTTAGTGCGGATAAGAACGGATTTTTACGGATGTCACGGATAAAACTTAAATGTTATCTGCATAAATCCGCAACAATCCGTGACATCCGTCCCTAAAAAAATTATAAGTTAACTATGCAAAAACCAAAAGTACTAATAATTAGGACAGCTGGGACCAACTGCGATAAAGAAACCGAATTTGCCTTTCATCTTTCCGGGGCAGATACTGAGCTTTGCCACATAAATCATCTAAAAGAAAGCGGCAGCCTTAAGAATTATAATATTATTGCTATTCCCGGAGGTTTTAGCTACGGCGATGACCTTGGCGCCGGTAAAATCCTGGCCTTAGAATTAATGCTTTGGTTTAAGAATGAGCTTAAAAGTTTTATCGATAAGGGTGGTTTGATTATAGGTATTTGTAATGGTTTCCAGGTTCTTGTGAAAACAGGAATCCTGCCCGATTTAGATTTTACGCAAAAAGTTACTCTTACATTTAATGATTCTGCAAGGTTTGAGGATCGTTGGGTTTATTTGCAGGGTGCAGGGCGTAGGGCGCAGGGCGCCGCGGGGAAGAAGCCGGAGAATATTTGGTTAAAGGATTTGCCGGAGATTATAAATTTACCAATTGCGCATGGAGAAGGAAAGTTCTATGCAGAAAAAGCTATTTTGGATAAAATAGAAAACAATGGCCAGGTGGTATTGCGTTACGCGGACACAAAGAAAAGTTCGAATGTCTATCCATTGAATCCAAATGGCTCCTTAAATAATATAGCCGGTATAACTGACATAACCGGAAAAGTTTTTGGGCTTATGCCGCACCCGGAACGATTTATGTTTGAATATCAATGGCCTTCCTGGAAGGAAAAACAAGTTGAGCCATTTGGATTGCAGATATTTAGAAATGGGGTTAGCTATTTTAAATAAGTGTTTAAATACGGTTTCGTTAATCGGTTGCGGTTACGCAACTCGTCTCGTTATACGACAATAGGTTGCGTTCTAAAGACGATTGACGTTTGACGCAACCGATACGAGCTGCGCAACCGCAACCGTAAAACGCAATCTTAAAATTATATTAATATGGGACACTTAAAAGAATTCTGCGGTTTATTCGGAGTGTATAATAACAACGATGCGAGCCTGCTTACCTTCCTTGGGCTTTATTCACTTCAGCACAGAGGAGAAGAGTCTTGCGGTATAATTTCGTTTGATTCAACATCTTTTAATAGCCATCTTGGCATGGGTTTAGTTAGTGAGGTTTTTACTGAAGATGTAATTGCTAAATTGAAAGGATCACAGGCTATCGGCCATGTCCGGTATTCTACAACCGGTTCAAGCGCGCTTCGCAACGCCCAGCCGCTTTTTGTAGATTCAAATAAGCTTCCAATAGCGCTTGCGCATAACGGCAATCTGGTTAATTCAAAAGAATTACGCGAAAGCCTTGAAAATAAAGGAGCGATATTTCAGACAACTTCTGATTCAGAACTGATACTTCACCTTATTATGCGTTCTAAAGAATCCAGCGTTGAGGATAAAATCGTCAGTGCGCTTAAAAAAATTAAAGGCGCATTTTCGCTCGTGCTAATGACTAAAGATGTAATCATAGGCATAAGAGACCCCATGGGTTTCAGGCCGCTTGCGATAGGAAAAAAAGATGATTCTCTTTTTATTTCTTCTGAATCCTGCGCCCTGGATCTTGTTGGTGCTAAAATTTTGCGGGAAATCGAGCCGGGTGAAATGGTGATGATTGGTAAAGAAGGCATAAAATCCATAAAATATAATGAAGTAAAAGGCCGGCATGGTTTTTGCGCTTTTGAACATGTTTATTTTTCAAGGCCCGATTCAATAATTTTTGGTGAAACAGTTCATTTAGTTAGAGAAAAGCTTGGGAGGCAGCTTGCGTTTGAATATCCCGCAAAAGCGGATATTGTTATCGGAGTGCCTGACTCAGGAACATCAGCCGCTCTTGGGTTTTCTAAAGAGTCAGGTATACCTTTTGAAATGGGCATAATAAGAAACCACTATATTGGCCGCACGTTTATACAGCCCCAACAGGAAAAAAGAGAATTCGGCGTAAAACTTAAATTTAATATTTTAAAAGAAGTTGTCAAAGGAAAAAGAATAGTGATTGTTGATGATTCTATTGTCAGAGGGACTACTTCAAGAATTCGCGTAAAAAATTTCCGTGAGATGGGCGCCAAAGAAGTGCATTTAAGGATATCCTGCCCGCCGCACAGATTTGGCTGTGTTTATGGCATAGATTTTCCTGATCCGAAAAAATTAATTGCCAATGAAAAAACCATAAAGGAAATCGAAACCTACCTTGGAGTTGATAGTTTAGGATATTTAAGTTTAGAAGGCATGCTTAAGTGTTTGCGGCATCCGGCTTCTTCTTATTGTAATGCCTGTTGGTCAGGAGACTATCCTGTGAAATTTTGCTCGGCAGATAAATTTATATTGGAAAAGAAGAAAAAAAAGGAAGAGAAATGAGCGGAGTTTTTGGAATTATTTCGCAAGATAATTGTTCAAGGGATCTGTTTTACGGAACTGATTACCACTCGCATATGGGAACGGAATACGGCGGTATAGCGGTTATCAACGGAACTTTTGTCAGGCGTATACACGGCATTAATCAAACTCAGTTTAAATCAAAATTTTACGATGATTATCATCATATCCAGGGAAAAATGGGTATTGGTGTTATCAGTGATTCTGATATACAGCCGATATATTTGAATTCAAAATTCGGGCAATTCTGTATTGTTACTGTGGGGTTGATTGAGAATAAAGACGAACTTGTAGCGTCATTGCTTGAGAAAGGCATGTCTTTTAGCGAAGTGAAAAACGGGCAGGTAAATGTTACGGAGCTTATCGCAAGAATTATTACGCAAGGCAAAAGCCTGGTAGATGGGATAGAGAAGATGTTTTCCATTATCAACGGCTCATGCTCTTTATTGATTCTTACTGAAGAGGGTATTTACGCCGCCCGTGACCGTTTTGGTTACACGCCGCTTACTATCGGAAAAAAACCCGGGGCTATGGCGGTTACATCAGAGACGAGCGCTTTTTATAATTTGGGATTGGATACAGTTAAGTGCCTTGCGCCCGGAGAAATCGTTCTTTTAAATAAAGATGGTATTATTGAAAAGAAGCCTGGCGGCAAAGTAAATAAAATTTGTACTTTTTTATGGATATATACCGGCTTCCCAGCTTCTACCTATGAAGGGATTAATGTTGAGGTAGTCAGGGAACGCTGCGGAAGGGCCTTGGCTAAACATGATAAAGATATTAAGGCGGACATAGTTTCCGGAGTGCCCGATTCAGGGGTCGCGCATGCTCTTGGTTACGCTATGGAGTCGGGGGTGCCATATCGCCGGCCGCTGGTTAAATATACCCCGGGTTATGGCAGGAGCTACACTCCGCCTTCCCAGGAAACGCGCGATTTAATCGCCCAGATGAAACTTATCGCCATAGAAGATATAATCAGGAATAATCGTATTGTTGTTTGTGAAGATTCTATCGTGCGCGGCACACAGCTTAAAAATTTTACTATAAATAAGCTTTGGGAAGCCGGGGCCAAAGAAGTACATGTTAGGCCGGCAAGCCCGCCTTTAATGTTTCCTTGTAAATTCTGCCTTTCTACGCGAAGCATTCATGAGCTTGCGGCGCGTAAAGCTATCCACGCTATCGAAGGCCATGACGTAGAAGATGTTTCGCAATATATTGATCATAGTTCTCCAAAGTATAAAGAAATGATAGAGTGGATCGCGCGTGATCTTGAAGTTACTACTTTACGTTATCAAACAATTCAAGATATGGTAGAGGCAGTGGGGTTGCCTTGCGATAAGCTTTGTCTTTATTGTTGGACAGGCAAAGAGTAGCTTTAAAATAAAAAAACAAAACTAAAAAATCTATGAAAAAAATTACTTATAAAAATGCGGGTGTAGATATTGCCAAGGCTGATGTTTTTGTAAAAGGCATAAAGACTTTTCTTTCATTTAGCGCCTTAAGCCAGGTAGCGGCTTTTGGATGCCCTTTTGATTTGTCGCCATATCTCAAAAAATACAAAAAACCAATTCTTGTTTCTTCAACTGACGGCGTAGGCACTAAACTGAAAATTGCGCAGGCTTTAAATGTCCATGACACTGTTGGTGTAGATTTGGTGGCAATGAGCGTAAATGATGTAATCTGTCTTGGCGCCGAGCCTTTATTTTTTCTCGATTATATTGCCTGCGGCAAGGTTAAGCCCGAAGTATTAAAGACGGTAGTCAAAGGTATCCATAAAGGGCTTACTTTTGCAAACTGTCAACTTTTAGGCGGTGAAACCGCTGAAATGCCGGGTATGTATAAGGAAGATGAATATGATTTGGCTGGGTTTTGTGTCGGTATCGCGGATAAAGATAGGATGGTTAACGGCAGCAGAATTACCGAAGGCGATTTAGTCATCGGCTTAGAATCGAACGGCCTGCATTCTAATGGGTTTTCTTTAGCCAGAAAAGTTTTGGGGCAAAACGGTATAAAGAAATATGCTGATGAGCTGCTTAAGCCCACACGTATTTACGTAAAGCCAATCTTGTCCTTGCTAAACGCTACCTCCTACCCACTATCCGCTATAAAAGGTATCGCTCATATTACCGGTGGAGCGTTTTACGAAAAAGCAGTGAAAATTTTACCCAAAAATTACGGGATGGTCATTGACCGTAAAAGCTGGGAAGCGCCGGATATTTTTACGGTTATTCAGGAGAAGGGGAATGTCTCAACGGAAGAAATGCATACGGTTTTTAATATGGGTATTGGTATGATTTTGGTGATTGAGCCGAAATATTTCAAAACTGTATTTAAAAAATTATCAGACTTAAAAGTAAAGTCATTTGTTATTGGGCAAATTATAAAAAGCCCGGTCAGGATGAAAATAATTTAAAAAAAGGGGGTGTGTTATGACTATGTCTATTGTTAACTTTTCTATTGGTGCCGTCATTGTTATATTCTTCTTAGGTATCAGGATTGTCAGGCCTACCCACAGAGCTTTAATTGAGAGGCTGGGGAAGTATAATCGTTTTGCTATGGCGGGATTTAATTGGATTGTTCCCTGGATTGAACACATATATTTAATCAATGTAACCGAACAAATGGTTGACGCGGAACCGCAGGAAATAATCACCAATGATAATTTGAACGCAAGAGTTGACGCGCAGGTGTATTTTAAGGTAAAGCCTGATGAGGAAAGCGTAAAAAGTTGTCAATATAACGTAAACAATTATCAGTGGCAGATAGTAAATTTAGCAAGAACAACCTTAAGGAATATAATCGGAACTTTAACTTTAAAATCAGCTAACAGTGAAAGAGGAAAAATTAATGCTGAGCTGCACAAGACACTTTGCGAAGAGACAAAAAGCTGGGGATTAGAAATTGTCCGAACCGAGCTAAAAGAAATCGACCCGCCGAAAGATGTTCAGGAAACTATGAATAAAGTTGTTAAAGCGGAAAATGAAAAAATTGCCGCGGTAGATTATGCTACAGCGACCGAAACTGCCGCCGATGGACAGAAAAGAGCTGAGATTAAAAAAGCCGAAGGTATTAAGCAGGCAAGGATACTCGAGGCGCAAGGCGAAGCTGAAGCGATTAAGCTGGTTAATGAAGCGGCAGAACATTATTTTGTCGGTAATGCCCAGGTCTTACGAAAATTGGAAGCGGTTGAAAAATCATTGCAGACTAACGCAAAAATCGTAGTTCCGGCAAATACGGAATTGGTTAATGTGATTGGAGAAATGGCTGGATTTTTGCCTCTTAAAAAAGAAACCAGTAACCAGAAACCAGAGAATAAATAATAGAAGGACGAGAGACGATAGATAACATAAATTGGTTCGTCCTTCGTCCTGCGAACTTAAAATATCATGAAAGTTTTAGTAATCGGTTCAGGCGGACGAGAGCATGCATTAGTTTGGAAAATCGCGCAATCGAAGTTGGTTGATAAGATTTTTTGCGCACCGGGCAATGGCGGCATTTCAGAACTTGCCGAATGCATTGAAGTAAAAGGTAATGATACCGAACGCCTGTTAAGTTTTGCCAGAAAAGAAAAAATAGATATAACTATTGTTGGCCCTGAAGCGCCTTTAGTTTTAGGTAT
>JBAYMZ010000026.1:0-10707 GCA_041663385.1 Candidatus Omnitrophota bacterium | reverse complement strand
TACTCTTTTGCTGACTTCGAACGAATCGAAAGACCATCAAACTTACGGTAAGAAGATTTTCCTAAAAGCATATCCAGGCTGATATAGAGCCAATCCATAAGCCTTGAGCTTTCGACAGAATACGGGCAATCCATATTGCTAAGATTCATCGGCGGTATCTGTAAAACATTCCAGCCAAGTTTTTGATAGAGCTCAACCATCTTGTAATAGTCCTCAATCGAACCTACGCCCTGGCCGGTTTTAGTTCTTACACTAAATAAAGGCAATAATCCTCCCATGATACGTTTTCCGGAAAAAATAGGAGATAGATAATTAATGTTCTTATACGGTCTGGAAATTTTTTGATCTGTTACCGCAGAACTGGACAAAATAGGAATCTCTTCAGTGCGTAAAGGCACTTTAACCCGGTTAAGCTCAGGGTTAGTGCTAGTTGTTGCCTGCAATATGCCTTTACCTTTTTGTATTTTTCCATCAATTTGAATTCTAAATTCGTGTTTGCCTTTTTGGAATTGTTTCGCCTCTACAGAAGCGGAATACATCATAATTTCTTTCGGCAAACCAGAGGTAACCTCTGCCGGCTGCATTGTATACGCATGGCCGCCTGTAAAAAGCTTAACATTTTGCGCTTTACCGTTGATAAAAGCCCAAACTTCAAACTTCTCACCTTTATCTATAAAGCGTTGTTGCTTGGCATGGCCAAAAGCCGGAAATGTGCTTATTAATTCCGGTAAAGATGCAGCTTTTACTTCTTTAACTTTTCTTTGAGGTAAATCTCTTAAAAATTTAATAATTCCTTTTGCCTCATTCGATGCGTTTTGATTTTTAGCAGCCGCAAGAAGATCCTCAAGAGGAATAGGCATCCGGCATACCCAGTTTTCAGAACTGGTAGTGCCTGAAATATTGGTAATACGCTCAGTCCATGGACCAGGCCAATTGCCCCAATCAACCCACATAAGAATGGATAAAAGAGAAGGAGTTTCAATAATCGGATTCAACAACTTGTGACGCTCTATATCAGATAAAGTTATATTTCTTAGCGCTTCTTTACCGATAACTTTTAGGCCTTCATCGCGTATACCCTTAAAACCGCTTGTGGCTTTTCCGCCTTCCAAATTAATTGTGTCATGAGTTGAATAGGTTGCCATTGACCAGGGCCGGTAGATTTGTTTTCTCTTAACCCAGTCATCTTTAGTATCCAAAAATATCCCTGGCGCATAATTCATAGCCCCGGCAAGTGAATGGATAGAATCAAGTTTCTGCTCCGGCATCATTCCAAGCAACTCAGAAATAAGGACTTTTCCATTTTCTTGAGCCACGCGCAGAAGCCCAGACATCAACTTTTCACCCGGACTCTTAACGAAATAACCAATCCTTAAACCATCTTGCGCTTTAGGTTTATGCTGCTGATCTTCGGGAAAAAGGTATTTTCTTAAGAAATCAAATTCGTATCTTACCTCAACATCCTGACTACCAACTTTTACCCTTGTGCTACCTTGACGCACCGGCAGTAAATCCCAGGCTGTCATGTCCCGTTCAACTACATATTTTATCCGTTCCCAGCCATTGGTATGAGTATTTGCTTTGAAATTTTCGCCGTTTATTTGCGCTGGCCTTGCAACATAGATAGTGCCATCCTGAGTCAATCCTTTTTTGTATCCTTCAGAAATTTCTTTTTTATACGCATTAAAGAAATGCGTTTTATCTTCATCGCTTAATCCTTTACTTTCATATAACGCCTTAAGAATTGCCCAATACAAGTCCTTAGCAACTTCAAGTTGTTCATTTATATTATGCTGAGCATTTTGTAAACGGGCGGCAAAAGCTTCATCGCGCCAACTTCCATCCTGCTTCATGATGCCAAGTTTCTCTAAAGTAAGGTTATCACTGGGATCCTCAAAGAAACGATACAAGCGATACGCTCCCCGGGCAAAATCAAGGCGCACATAATCGTAAAACTGAGTAAGATATCTGAATCGATCAATAAAATATTCGATCGCGCCGGGATTTTTCCAATTATAGAGATGCATTTGATAACACTGGCCGCAATCATGAAGGTCATCCGGAGGTAAAGCCTGTGTATACCTGCGTTTTGCGCCTTTAGTAACTCCGAACATATTCTGGTTGATCCAGATATCTGCGCCATCACTGGCCCACGGCATATCGCCGATAATTCCGACATTACGTTGGTGGGAAAATTTAAGAAAACTCTGCCACTGACGCCAGAAAACGTACTGCATAAAGGAATGAAATTCAATTTCCTTGTTTAATTTCTGCTTTAGCCCGGAGATATAGGTTTGACGATACTGCGGATACTTGGATAATTCCGGATACCAGTTACGGAAATCCCAACCGGTTAACCATTTATATCCAGCCCCATATTTTTCTTCCATAAGCACGAATAAAATGTGATCGCTAAGCCAGGGATTTTTTTGTTTATACTGATTGAAGCTCTTGCGAGCCGGATGTGCTTCAGGTATTTTCTTAAATGCCTGCCAGGCAAGTTCAAATCCTTCCTTAATATGGCTTCGAGCCTTTGGATGATCAGTTATTTTCGCGTCACGTAACTGTCCAATTTCTTTTTGCTTTTGGTTAAGATATCCCTCTACTTGGCTAAGGTTAATATTGGCATTTTTAAGTTCCTGCCAAAACTCATCATCTTTACCGTAATCGGAACGGCCCAAAAGAAGATCAAGGCTTGCATAACCCCAATCCATTAAACGAGTGCTTTTAAGCGAATATGGCACACCCATACTGGAAAGATTCATCGGCGGAACCTGCAAAACATTCCAACCTAACGCATTATATAACTCAGTCATTTTATAAAGATGTTCAATGTTGCCGATGCCTTGGCCGGTCTTACTTTTTACGCTAAAAAGCGGCAGATAACCACCCATGATGCGGTTACCAGTAAAAACAGGAGAAAGATAATCTATTGCCGCAGACGCTGCCGAAGATGCCTGAATTTCTGCCCCTTGTTTCCTTTGATACTCTATGCCGCGGCCGGAATGACGGGTAAGCTTCTGTAAAAACTGCACAATGCCTTTAGCGTGCCGGTTGCTTGTTTTTCCGTCAACTGCTAAAAGCAAATCTTCCAAAGTAACTTTTCGCGGCATACGGCATACCCAGTCACCGAGCTGATTGCCAGGTACGTTAGTAATACGTTCTGTCCATGGGCCAGGCCACTTTCCCCAATCCGGCCAGTAAAGAACAAACAGCGATGCCGGAGCTTTAGCCGGTATTGAAAGCAGCTGCATACGCTCTTGGTCGCTCATTGTAACGGCCGCTAATTCCGGAGAAACATTTTTGGTAGGCAAGTCACTGCCGGTTGCCTTTTTCCCTTCCATGGTAGTTAAATCATGCAGAGAATGAACTGCCATAACCCATGGTTTGGAAATTTTCTCCTGAAATTTGTGAGCGTTATTACCGGATAACTGGCCGCTAACATAAGGCATTATTTCAGTTAATTTGTTGAGCGACTCCTGCATGAATTTCGGCCCTTCAAAAGTTTCGGCAATAACCACTTTTTTCTGTTTTCTGGCTTCATCGAGGAATCTGACAATTACGCTTTCACCGTGCGGATAATATCTGTAGGCAAAACGAATCTGGTCAGTAGGCCGTGGAACAAGCCTTTTATTAGCCGGAAATAAATAACCCCGGCGGTATTTTTTAACGCTAAAGGGATTAAAATCCCACCAGGGTTCGTCACGAAGCGCCTTTCGTTCAACCCAGAAGAAACGGCCCCAGCCGTTACGCTTTAAATCAGGCTTAAGGTCTGCCTCTGATTTTCGAACGACGTAAAAAATACTCTTAGAGCTAAGCCGGCCCTGTTTATTAAATAATCCGGCTTTATCTTCAGCGGAAAGATGCTCTGAACTATAAAGCTTTTGTGCAATAAGCTGATAGACTTCTTCGCCGATTTGTTTTTGAGTTTTTGTTTTAGCATTACTAAGCATTTCGCTCATCTGATCCCAAATGCCCAAACTCTTCAACGATAGTTCCTCGCCGATACTTTCCTTAAAACGAAATAACTGATAATACCCCTGGAAACAATCCAAACGGATGTAATCACAAAAATCAAGAAGGTATTTAAACCTTTCAACCATAAAATCAATAGTTTGAGGTTTATTCCAGGCATACATGGTCAACTGCCAATCCTGGCCGTAATCGCTAAACTCATCAACTACCCAGCCTTGAGTGTAATGCCGGACATTGTTTTTAGAATAATCAAAAACATTTTGATTAATCCATAGCTCAGCCCCATCAAGGCCAAAAGGCATATCGCCGATTATGCCAATATTATTCTGGTGGGCAAAAGCCAAAAACTTCATCCACTGGCGATAAAAAACCCACTGCATAAAAGAATGAAACTCAATAAGGTCTATTAATTCGGTTTTGCCATTGCATTCATTATATTCGTAAGCTTTACGAAAATCCTCCTCTGCATCAGCCAAAGCAGCCTTGTCCCGGGCACTAAGCGCCTGCGGCCACCTTCTCCAGTCCCAATCACGGGTAGGATCACCTTTCTGCATAAATTTTTGCTTGAGAAGAATATAAATGATGTGCTCAGTAAGCCAACTTTTATTTTTCTCTTTATAGGCCGCAAATTCTTGATTAAAAGTTTGGTAACGCGGATTCTGAAAATCTTTCCAAATAAGCTTTAAGGCCTGATAAATAACAGGGCGCACGTTATGGTACTCAACTTCTTTACTGCCACGATAGGAAGTAATCTTGGTATTTTTAGTACCAAGATAAGCAACCGCATTGGGCGAATCAATAACGAGACTGTCATAACGTGAGTAAGCCGATCTACCCAGGAGTATATCAACACTGTTATACATCCAATCCATAAGGCGTGAGCTCTCAGGCGAGTAAGGACTATTCATATTACAAAGATTCATCGGTAAAACCTGTAAAGCATTCCAGCCGAGCTTCTGATAAAGCTCAACCGTCTTATAAAGATGCTCTATGTTGCCTGTTCCCTGGCCGGTTTTACTTCTTACGCTAAATAAAGGCAAGAATCCTCCCATGATACGGTTTCCTGCAAAAACCGGAGGCAAATACTTGGCCGATTTTTCTGTAGCAGCCGACGATGAAGAAGAAGACAAGGCAACTGTTTTTAATTTTTCGTTAGCTAATTGGATAAACCAACGTGCGTCCTGGCCAACCCAATCTTCCGGAATCGGCAAATGCCCGATCTTTAAACCTAACTTTTGCGCTTCTTTATAAACCCAAGCGATATGTCCGAAAAACTCATTGGCAAATCTTTCCGGATTCTGCATGAGGCCCATAGTTGGATACAAATGCCAGGGATAGCAACTTATCTCGGCGCGGAAAACCCCGTTTTCCCACAGTAATTTAAATTTTGGATTTTCATATTTTGCGCCTTTACTCTCTAAATCATAAATTACCTTTGATAATAAATAATAAAGCCACCATTGAGCTTCATTTCCTGCTATCCATAGCTGATTGGTATGGCTCCAATTTCCAAAAGGAACTTTTTCTACGTCAAACAGTATCTTTTGATTAACGCGTCTTGTTCGTTCGTAAACATTAACGATTTCATCCGCAGTAACAACTCTTAGTTTTCTGCCGGACGTTTGGTTCATTGCGATTAGCTTAAATAGCCAGACAAGGCCACCGGTACCGTAATTCTGTACTGCGTTTTCACCATCAGTGAATTCAGATACTACACGCCATGCCCGCGGCAGACCTTCTTGATAAGGCGTTTCTTTGCCAGCTTCGATAAAATCAATATTACTTATTCTTGCTTCATCATCATCAAGTTTATACGGCAGCCTATTCCAGGGAGTAAAATCATTCACCTTCCGGTACGCTCCGCCTTCCCAATCAATATATTTTTGCCCATTCTCTTTGCTATTACTATGCGCGGAATACGGACAAAGAATCATTCCTTGGCAGACCACAGGCTGCGTTGACCTTAAAGCCGACAGTTTATTTAAACTACTTATATAAGCAAAGTGTCCGGCAGGGCTATTGTTTCCATCTTTTCTAAAACCAACGAAACCCAGGCGTATACCCTCAGCTGAAAGAATCTTAGCATATGCTGTATTCATATTCGCTTCTGCATTCCATACCCAACGCATATGTTTCTGGCCATATACTTCTTTACAATGTTCTTTGGCAAGCCGGACATTGGCCCTTACGTCATTTTCGCGGTTTAAAGGGTAACGGACGCGCTGAAATTTATTTGATAAGAATTTCGGATTATTTAAAGGTTTTTCGTGATAATAAAGCCACGGTTTGTATTCAGCAAGAACCTTGTCTTGAGCTTCTTTAGGGTCAGCTTGCAAACCATGCTCATCTATCATTGCCTCTCTTTGATCCATAAGTGCTGCGGCAATAATGTGCGGCGTTACGCTAAAACTAATCCTTCCTATATCATTGTTTCTAAAAAATTCACCATCCCCATGACGCGTTCTACGTGCGACTTCTGCGCCCGGAGTTGTGCCTTTTTGCGCGGCCTCTGCCAACTCATCAGAAATCGACAACAGCGCCACCAAGTTAGGGAATATCGTCAAAGCCTTTGTCATCTCATATGCAAAATCCACACAAGCTTTTTGATTTTTCGCAAGACGGATGAAGTGATTATCTTGTTTTTTATCTGTGCGATTGCGCTCTTTCTCATCAAGCACTTTTTTGTCTTCATCTTCAGTATTTAAAAATCTACTGAAATCAACCGGGCGTTCAAAATATTTGTGTGTCCTGTTTTTATGCTTATTATGAATAATATTATCATTGGGATATTGTTGATAATACCGGGGATTGTGAATAATTCCTGCAAGCCTGATTGCTCCTTTGGCAAAAAGATGACGGTTAAAATACACTAATACGATTCCTAACAATAAAGCTTTTGCCGTTACTTTATCCGCTGCGGAAGGCTTTTGTTTATTAGAGTCCCTAAAATCTTTATGAACAAAACCGCCCCAAGGCATGGAGCCAGCAGCTCCGGCGCTCCAACATTCATCATAAAACTGGGCAAAAGCCGGCCAAATTTTCTTATACTGCGGGCATAAATTATTTGTCCGAGTAATACTTCCTTCATGTGGGGGTTTAAAATTAAAATAAGTATGTACGAATTTTACGTCTTCGTCGCTCCAAAGCTCAGCAGGTTTTAAAATAAGCCCGATTTCTTGCGGTAATTCACTTCTCTCTACAAGCTGCTCGATCTTCCGGCTTGTTACAGCATTCCAATCAAATTGCTTATTTCTAACAAGCTCAACCAGCGACCTGGTATATTCCTGAAGTTCCCGGGAAAGCGACAAAGAAATGCTATAATTAAGTTTTAACTTGCTACGATCAACATTTTTCCATTGAGGAAAAATCCTATTCCAATCTTCCCTGGGAAGAGCAAGCGCGGCTAAAATCGGCAGATAACTTTCAAAATAATGACGCAACGACCATTCAGTTCCTGCCGGCTGGTGGTTATTTAAGGTAAGATGATACACCGGTTTTAAGGCAGGTAAGACCGTGGCAGCCTTTTTGCTTTGAGTAACGGCCGAAGAAGATTCCGGATTAAATATTTTTAATTGTGGCCGTTGCGATCCAGGGCCTTCTTGTTTTTGTGCCAGCGGTAATCCTTTATAATTTCCTGGAATAACTACCCCGAAAGGCTTTTGTTTTAATTCAGGACTTCTATATATCGTGGCTACTAATAAACCGTTGGGGCTAAAAATTTCCTCGGCATAATTGGCTTCAACATTCGGCAATAAATCGGCTGGATTCCGGATACTTCTTCCAATAATTACCTGTCTCACCTTTGCTTGGGCGTTCTGCTTTGACGCGCATAATCTATAGCCTCTGACTTGCGAACTGGTTGTTTGGGTATTGGTGAGATTACGGAATATAAGTAATTCCCCTGCGCCTAAAATAAATTTCTTAACTACGCTGGCAATTTCCACCTCAACTTCACCATTGATTACGAGTAAGGTTTCATTCTCATACCCTTCTCCAAAAGCGCTAAGATAGCTGTCACTCTTTACTGTTGTATCTTTCGTTTGGATAGCTGAACTGGAAGCTGAACTTAAATTATCTTCGCCTGTTTCATTTCCATTCAGGGAATAAGCCTGTAATACTACTTTGCTAGCATCATCAGCATATTCGGCCACGCTAATTTGCATCCGTTTTGTCTTGGTTCTTTTGCCATTGTAGTTTAGCGCTGTTTCTCTGAATTCGTAATCGCTCAATAATTTGGCTCCATTGCCGGCTTCGAATATAGTTACGTATGGCGCTTTTATACGGCTTTGCGCATTTATCTTGCGATAAACAAACCGCATAGTGGAATTTTTGTCAACGGTTGCCTGGAATTGGAAAGCCCGTCGAGGTATAATTTTTCCTTCTTTCATTACCCTGAATAATTCTAATATTGCTAATTCTCCGTCTGCTCCGTAGGTAAATTTAGCTAACTTAAACGGAATTTTACTATCGTTAAATTTTACCCACTTAATCACCTCTTTCTTTTCGCCGCTCCACTGCGAACGTATAGACATTCTCTTTACTTTAAGATTCTGCTCGCTTAGTATTAAAAGGCTTGAGTTTTTGTTTCTTCTACGTTCGTTTCTGCTAGCTACCGCGGAAGAAGCTTCTTTGCCATCTTTAGAGTTAGGCTGCCATATTTTTAACCCGCTTCTAATTACTTTTTCTTCTGATCCGCTGCGCTTTGGCTTTTTTTGGTCCTCACTCTCAATATGCGTTCTAGGCGGCTGAGACATTAATCTTTCAAGGAACTCAACCTCTCTAGAGGCAGTATTATTGGCTAATCCCCTGTCTGGCACTGCTTTAAACTTGGCAGGCGCTTTTGGTTTTATCGGTAGAGAATCAGGATTGAATATTGTTAAATTGTTATTAGGGCTGGCCGAAGAACTTGCTAAAACACTCACCTCATCATCAAGAGAACGCGACATAGAGGTTAAACGCACCCCTGAAAAAGGCTTCCTGTCTTCAAGGGTTGCAGTCGAGAGAATCAATTTTACAATATTACCGATATCTTGAGGATTCTTATCTAAAGACTCTAACCTTAAAAATAATTCGTTTAATGGCGCAATCTGTTTAGTTAAAATATCTATTGAATCCTTCATCAGAGTTATTTCCATTAGCGGGTTAATCTGTCTAATCAAACTAAGCTGAGATGATTGTATTGGTGGCTCATATTTTTTGCCGGCTAATGTATCTTTTATCTTTTGGCCTAAAGCTTCTCTCTGCTTGGCTAATGCTCTAAGCATTGGATCCTTACGGTCAATTTTAAAATTCTTGGAGACAAAAATGTTTAAAGTAAAAAACTTGCTGCCCGCTTTTTTCATGCCATCAATAATCCTGTGTGATTCCCTTAACAGCTCGGTAAGGGTCATATTATTTTTTCCGGACAGAATTAAAGTTGAACCTTGCGTGCGGCCAGAAACATACTTAACGCCTTCGCGAGCTTTATATTTCATTGAACCGGATATATGATTAACTATCGTCTCTGACTCTACTCCGCCGATATAAAAGACAGATACGCGATGATGCGCGCCGGCACTAATCATAGTAGCAGCTGCGGCTTCTTTTACGGTTTGCCGGTTCTTCTTGCGTCTTATAGAGACAGGCTCATGCCTTGAAACTGCTGATATTGGCTGGCCTTGGCCAATAACAACACCGGCCCTAATCGCTTCTTCCTTGCTTATGATGTGCTTAAGATTTTTACCCTTGGATTTACCGGCTTTATCCTTACCGCAGGCTTTAGAGAAAGGCATAACCTCTATGCGGCCTAATTCATCAGCACTTGCTCTTAAATCATCACAGCAAGTTACCGCTACTCCTTCCCCTCTTTGGTATTTTTTAATTCTTACGATTCGGTTAACTATGGCTTGCGCAACTTTCTTGGCAAACTCTGCTGCCATAACTTTTTCTTCTTTAACCGGTAAGGCGCCACGCGGAGTAAATCCAAAAATTTCAAGCGAAGGATTGTAATCTTTTAAAATCTCTGCCATAAATTCCGCAGCTATCCCTTGAGGAATAACTAAATTACCGTGTTTATCCGGTTTTCGGCCGTGCATAATCTCATCCAACACACGATTAGAGCTGCGTAAATCATAGGCATCATCATCCCGAAGGCGCAAGCCTTCAGAAAGAATTATGGTTACCCCGCCAACCTTATTCATTTTCTCTTTAACCCGGCGTTGGATTTCTTTGACCCGTACAGGATATTCAGGAACATAGGTTTCCATTGTCGGCGCAACTTCCATAGCTCTCTTTCTTAAATCTTTTGGCAAGAATTTCAAAACTTTATCCATGCGCACATCGCCGGCGCGAGCGGCCAAGAATCCGCAATCCCGGCCCATCGCCTCAATAATTATTACTTCCCCTGAACCCGGACGCGCGGCCGCGCGATAGACGTATTCGTTTAACTTTTGGCCAGCAAATTCCGCACCTAAAGGTTTTGTATACAAAGTATCGGCATCAATCGTCTTGGGCACACCGATAACCGTGCAATCTATTTTCTTACCATCAACTCTTCTTTCCTTTACTAATTTCGCTAACTTTCTTCCTTCATAGAGATGATCATTGCCGCCGATAACTACCAAGGCTCCGAAATTATCGCTAATGTTCTTCATTGCCCTTTGTATGTCTTCTTCTTTTTCAAGGCTCTGGCGGGCGGACCCGAATTCAAAGCTTGGCCAATCAGGCATTGCCCTGGCCATTTCCAAAGAAACC
>JBAYMZ010000025.1:0-10753 GCA_041663385.1 Candidatus Omnitrophota bacterium | reverse complement strand
TATTATCTCCAACCACGGTTTTAGAATCTTGTTCTGTTCCTACATTCATTGTTACGAATTCACGAATAGTATTATTATTACCGATAATAAGAAAACTCTTGTCTCCTTTATATTTCAAATCCTGCGGAACATTACCTAACACGGCATGAGAAAAAATATGGCAATTTTTACCGACAGTGGTATTGCCTATCACTTGAGCAAATGCGTCAATTACACAGCCAGAACCCAGCTTAACAGCCGGACCTATCACAGCATAGGGGCCAATACTTACATTTGTATCAATTTCTGCTTTTTTATCTACTATTGCTTTTGAATCAATCTTGTTCAACATATTCATTAGTCCACAAGCGCGAACATAAGTTCAGCCTCAGCGACAAGCTTATCATCAACAAAAGCTTTTGCGTAGACCGTTCCTGTTTTAGTGCGTATTTTTCCGGCAACTACCTCCATAATCAGCTGATCACCGGGAACAACCGGTTTGCGAAATTTGGCATTATTAGCCGCCATAAAATATGCAAGCTTTCCTTTATTCTCTTCACTCGCAAGCATAAGAACTCCGCCCACCTGCGCCATTGCCTCGATTATAAGAACACCCGGCATAACCGGGCGCTGCGGAAAATGCCCCTGAAAAAAATACTCATTCATGGTAACATTCTTTATGCCTACAGCGCGTTTAAATTTTTCCATCTCAACAATTCTGTCGACGAGTAAAAACGGATAGCGGTGAGGAAGAAGCTTCATTATCTCCTCACTGCTCAATTGATTACCGCTGGGAACGAATTGCATCGGAGACCCCACTCCCGCGCCAACAGCTTTATCTTTATATTTACGCAATTTTTCAAGGAGTTTCATGTTAAGAGAATGACCGCTTTTAATTGCGATAATATAACCCCTAACCGGCCCGGCAAGATACAAATCTCCAATAAGATCTAAAACTTTGTGCCTGGTAAATTCATCAGGAAAGCGTAATTTATTCTTCAGTACACCATCTTTAGAAACTACCAAAGTGTTATCGTGATTGGCGCCTTTACCCAGGCCGCTGTCCAAAAGATGTTTTACTTCTTCTTCAAGACAAAATGTTCGCGCCTGAAAAACATTCTCCGTGGCATTACCATCTATCGTCAAATCAACATAGCCTGAGCCAATAAGAGGGTTATCGTATTTCAAGGCGTAAGAAATTCTTAAAGACGGGTATGGCAGAGCAACTATACTTGAAGACCCCTCTTCAACCCAGAGAGGCTCTTTTATAACGATACAATTCGCGACGGCATCAAGCTCTACAATGCCGGCATCTTTAATTTTATCCACAAACTCTTTCGCGCTTCCATCCATGCCAGGAATTTCTTCGCCCCAAACATTCACTTGAACGTTATCTATTTTTAAAAGATGGAAAGCTGCCATAAGGTGCTCAACAGTGTGAATATAAATACCATTTGCGCCTATGGAAGTGCGTCGAGGAAACTTCTCCGGAGCAACCAATGAACCAAAGTCGCCTTTTATTAATTGTCCTCCGGCATCCTGACGTATAAACATTATCCCGGTATTTGCCTGAGCCGGAAGGATTTCAATCTTTGTTTTCTGGCCACCGTGCAACCCCACACCCTCAAACGATACTTTTACTTTTATTGTTTTTTGTTTATCCATTTTTATTCTCAAATTTTGCTTGAAGCTCTTTAATTTTTTGTTCTAGTTCCTTTATCTTACTATACAATCCAGGCAACCCCTGAACGCAAGCATTTACACGTTTGGCAGCATCATGCGGCCTGGCAGGATATCCTGAAACCATAGTCTTTGGCGGTATTGACTTTGTGACACCGGCTTGTGCCGCGGCAATCGCGTTATCGCCAACAGTTATGTGGCCAACAAGGCCAGCTTGGCCGGCAATAATAACTTCTTTACCTAAAACCGTACTTCCTGAAATACCTGCCTGAGCGACAATAAGACAATTTTCACCTATAATAACATTATGCGCGATTTGTACAAGGTTATCGATTTTAGTGCCTTTGCCTATAAGAGTTTTGTCAAAACGAGCCCTGTCAATAGTTACGTTGGCGCCAATTTCAACATCATCCTCTATAACTACTGTTCCAATTTGGGGAATTTTTTCCTGCACTCCTTTAACTTTAGCGAATCCAAATCCATCGCTCCCTATGACAGCTCCACAATGAATAATTACATTGCTACCTATACTTATTCTTTCTCTTATGGAAACATTGGGATAAATAATTGTTTTTTGACCGATTTTTGTATCATTACCTATATAACAATGGCCATAAATTATCGCGTTATCGCCAATTTCAGTGTTTTCTTCGATAATGACATACGCTCCGATAGCAACCCCTTTTCCTAATTTTGCTTTTGGCGATATTAGCGCGCTTGAATGAATTCCTTTTGGATGACAAACAGCACTTGGCGCAAAGATGCTTACGATTTTCGCAAAAGCTACTGAAGGATTATCCGTCTTGATCAGGGGTTTAAGTGAATATTCTGTTTCTTTTGAAGTAAGAACGGCGGAAGCACGTGTAGCTTGCAGCAAAGAATCGTATTTCGGATTTGCTAAAAAAGTTATTTCGCCCGTCTTTGCTTCTTTTATTCCCGAAATACCGCTTATAACAATTTTAGGGTCCCCGTTTAACTCTCCACCCACAAGCTTTGCAATTTCTGAAAGTGTCAACTTCAACATATTCTACACCTTAAAAAAATATCAAAAAAAACTTACCCAAAACCGTTAATCTTAAAAATAGAAAGTTACCACGCACTATGTTTTAGGTAAAAATGGCAAACTAAAACAGCCTGCTAAAAACAGCAGGCTGTTTGTTGTGCAGTATTTACTTCTTCACAGATACATTTACTATTTTTAAAACCGCATCGGTGATATCAATACCTTTATCACCATAAAGCACAGCGCTTCCGTGAAGAATGAGGTCATAATTATTTTTCTTAGCGTAATCTTTTATTGTCTTTTCTATATCGTCAATTATTTCTTTCATTTTTTCGTCTCTTTCTTTTTTAAGATCAAGCAAAGATTGGCGCCTTAACTGTTGAAAATCTTTTTCAGCGCTTTCTAACTTTTGCTGTTCTTTTTCTTTTTCCTTATCCTTCAAAACGCTCAATTTACTATTCATTTTTTCAAGCTCGGCGCCTTTTTCTTTAAGCTGTTTCTCTTTTTCTTCAGTCTTTTTGTTGAGTACATCATCATACTCTTTAGTTTTCTTGTACTCATTAAAAATGGATAAAAAATTAATATATCCAATCTTTAATTCTTTTGCGTAAGAAACCGAACAAAAAGAACATATCATTAAAAACGTAACAAATGTAATTATCCCCTTTTTCATTGCTTCCTCCTTTTTAACTACTTAAGATTAACTAATTAAACAAACGCTGAAATCTCTAACTTTACTAAAATCCTCTGCTGACATTAAAATGAAACCGGCCTTCTTTACTATCCTGCCCGGGTAACAAATCAAGCGGCCAACCATAATCAACACTTACCGGCCCTATCGGTGTTTTTACCCTGACACCTAAACCAATACTCTTTTTTAAATCAGTACTAAAAAAATCACCGTTCTTTTCCCAAACTTCACCGCTATCAAAAAAAGTTGCTACTTTTAAAAAATCCATTAACGGATATGTATATTCAATATTCGCGATAAACATTGATTCGCCACCAAGAGGATCGTCCGTTGCAAGATCTATTGGCCCAACTTTTCTTTCTTCGTAGCCTCGTATGGTGCTTGCTCCACCAGCAAAAAATCTTTCATAGATAGGAACTTTATTAGTATCATCAAAAGGATCAGACCATCCGCCTCGCAATCTAAGCTCTATAACCGATTTATTAATCAGGGGGCAGAAGTAACTAAAACGCGTGGAATATTTTATAAAATCTTTAGTTCCACCAAATGGGCCACCGGTAACTTGAAAATTATTAGTAAAATATACACCGCGTAATGGTGAAAACACATTATCACGAGTATCGTAAAAAAGGGCAGCTTCGCCGCTACTTAAACTGTTAGTGCCTATTTCATCTTTGAGGTCCTGGGTAGCGTTATCAACAACATCACTAATCTTTACATTATCAAACCGGTATGCGATTTGCCCCTTAAGGACATCATTAAACTCATGGCCAATACGCACGTCACCGCCAACAACATTTTCAGCGTAACCATAACCAACATCCTCATCCTGCTCGTGTCCTTTTTTGTATGCGTCAAAACCAAAAGAATACGGCCGGTCAAATATCCATGGATTAGTAAAACTTAATTCGTAATAACTTGTCAACTGTCCAAGGCTTGCATATAAGTTCAAATCCTGGCCAGCGCCTGAGAAAGTTGAAAAATTCTTGTAATCAAAATTTTTCTGGCTTATTTCCACAAACCCCACAAACTGATCAACTGAACTATACCCGCCGCCAAAACTTAAATGCCCAGTTTTAGCTTCCTTAACATCAACCGTTAAATCAACCTGATCGGGTTTTGAACCAGGCTGAGTATCAAATCTTACTTCTTCAAAATATCCCAAATTTTCAAGCTTCTCTTTGCTCTTTCTTACTTTCTCTCCGGCAAACTTTTCTTGCGGATACACCCGCAATTCTCTTCTAATTACCTTATCTTTAGTTTTAATATTCCCCTTAATATCAATACGCTCAATATACGCAATCTGATTTTCTACGATTTTATAAGTGACATCAATAAGCTGCGTTTCTGGATTAAGTACAGTTAGGGGTTCAATTTGCACAAATATATAGCCTCTATCAACATAAACTGATCGTATCCGGGAAGATTCTTCATAAACAGCCTGATCGCTATACACATTTTTTTTCTTCAGTTTCATCGCTTTCTGTATATCGGCGAGTGAAACATCTTTATTCCCTTCGATTTTAATCGCGCCAATATAATACCGTTTGCCTTCCTCAATATTTATTTTAACACTAATACCTTTTTCGCTAAATACCAAATCCGGCGCAACTACTACATCGCTAAAACCTTCTTGACGATAAAAATCTGTCACCCTCTTCATATCATCGTTAAAAGCATCTTCCTTAAAAAGGCCCGCATTAAAAATCCAGGCTTTTTTTGTTTTTAAAAGTTTTATTATGCGTCCGGTAGAAATACTCTTGTTCCCCGTAATCTTAACCTGCCGCACTTTAAGGACACCTTTCTCTTCGATAATATATTTTACTTGAGCCTCATCTTTGTCTTTATTGAGATTAAACTGGTATGTTACTTTTGCCTGGTTAAAACCCTTAGCTGCGTAAAGATCTTTTATTTTTCTGGCAACTTCTTTTAACTTATATTCGTCGACAAAAGACCCTTCTTTTATATCTATACCTTCTTCAATCTTTTTCTTACGAATAAAATGGGCACCTTCTATCTCAAGTTTTTTGAGAACAGGTTTTTCTTTAACTTTAAAAACAATAACTACCCCTTCAGGAGTTGTTTCTTTTTCAGCTTCAACTGTTTCAAAAAAGCCTGTCGCATAAAGATTTTTTATGTCCTCATTGATAACATTTTCGTTGTAAGGCTGTCCTGAGCGCAGTTTTATTTTAGAAATAATAGTCGCATCGCTTACAATTTTGTGGCCCTTAATCTGTATGCTTGCAATCGTGTTTTCGCTGGCACAAAAAGCAGAAATTGGTATAAGGAATATAATTAAAACAGGAATTAGTTTTCGCATTAAAATATTATAAATGTTTTTTTGGGTAAAGTCAACCGAATAAGATGCTTTTTTTGGGTTTTACTACTTTTCTATGCAAAATTTTATTTAAAAATATTCCTGCGTTAGGCTGCAGTAAATCAAAAAAAATAATAGAACAAACTTTAGCGCGTTATGGCTATCACTGCCATTCCTGTTAGAATTCTTCACCTTGAGTTTTCGCGAGATTAACAAACCGCATGTATTCGCGAATAAAACCCAACTGTACACTACCTACCGGGCCGTTACGTTGTTTTGCGATAATCGCTTCTGCTGTCCCCCTATTTTCAGGAGTTGGATTGTAATATTCCTCCCTAAGTAAAAGGACAACCACGTCAGCATCTTGCTCTATGGCTCCTGACTCACGTAAGTCTGAAAGTTGAGGCCTATGATCGGTCCTTGATTCGACAGCACGCGAAAGCTGGCTTACCGCAAGGACAGGAACGCTAAGCTCTTTCGCTAAAGCTTTGAGCGCCTGGGAAATTTCTGATATTTCTTGCTGACGGCTATCTCCACGGCGCATACATCGCACCATTTGAAGATAGTCAACCAAAATAAGTTGGATATCATGATGAGCTTTAAGCCTGCGCGCTTTTGCTCTTAATTCAAAAATATTTATTGCTGGAGTATCATCAATAAAAATCGGAGCCTCAGAAAGCCGTCCAGCCGCGCTTGTCAAAACAGGCCATTCCGAAGGCGCAAGAAAACCGGTTCTTAATTTATGCATATCAACTTTTGCCTGTGAACATAAAAAACGCTGCATCAATTGTTCTTTCGACATTTCAAGGCTAAAAAAAGCAATAGGCACTTTCTCTTCAACTGCTGCGTACTCTGCCATTGATGTAGCAAGAGCACTTTTGCCCATCGATGGCCTTCCAGCCACAATAATTAAATCTCCTTTTTGAAGGCCAGCGGTTTTAATATCAAAATCCGTAAAACCGGTAGGAATTCCGGTTATGTGCGATTTCTTATGATAAAGCGATTCAATCAATTCTATGCCATCTTTTATTATTTCTTTGATATGCAGGTAGCCGCCTTCAACTCGTTTATCGCTTATTTCGAAGATAAGCTTCTCTGCCTTATCCAATACAGCGCTTACTTCCTCATCTCCCCTATAAGCCAAAGATACAATTTCTGTCGCGCTGTTAATAAGCAAACGCAAAACGCCTTTTTCTTTAACTATGCGCGCGTATTGCAAAACATTTGCTGAAGTAGGGACAAAATCGGCAAGGGTTGCTAAGTAGGCAGAGCCTCCCGCTTTTTCGAGAAGCCTTTTTTTATTTAAATCTTCGGAGATAGTGAGGATATCAATTTTTTTTCGTGCATCAAACAACGAGACAATACTCTCGTAAATAATTCTATGTTCTTCTTTGTAGAAAAAACCCTCATTTACGATTTCCATAACTTCCGAAATGGCCGCTTCATTGATAAGCATGGCGCCAAGGGTTGCCATTTCTGCTTCAATGTTCTGCGGCGGAAGTTTTTCTAATGTTTGAGGGCTATTTGTAGAAATCATTTCTTCATTACCCACACGCGTAGATTAGCCTCTACAGCGGGATGAAGCCTGACCTTTAAGTTGTATACGCCTAATTTCTTTATTGGCTCAAGTATTTCAATTCTACCTTTTTCAAGGGCGATACCTTCATCATTAAGTACTTTCAAAATTTGCTGCTCGCCTACGGAGCCGTATATTTCTTCAGTATCTTTAGCTTCCTGGATAATAGTTAACGACAATGCTTCCATCTTGACTTTAATCTCAGAAGCTTCTTTTTTCGTTTTCTCTTCCACCTTATCTTTTCTCTTTTTTATTTCTTCAATTTCACGAAAACTATCCTTAGTCGCTTTTATCGCAAGCTTTTGGGGTAGCAAGAAATTACGCGCATAGCCTTCTTTAACTTCTATTACATTGCCTTCTTTACCTATTTTTTCAACATCTTTTAAAAGAATAATTTTCACTGCTTAACCCTCCTTAATGAACACATCATTTTTCCAAGCACGAAGTGCGCAGGAAAATGATAGTGTGAACTAACCCCGCCGAACGTAGCAAAATTATCAAAGAAAATTTTGCCGCATCTTCTGTGAGGCGGGATGGTAAATTCTATCTCGCCAAATACGGAAATATACTTAAAAACCGCGCAATTTTCATCTCTTTTGTGACTTTCCGCTGATGCTTCGCGCAATTTCCACTTACCCGCCGCGATAATATCTTTCCTCTTGAAGATATGTACCGGGAAAGCAATTCGATATTTTTATAATCAATATCAAATTCTTTTTTACAAAAAGCGCAACTTTTTTTAAACCCAATCATCTTTGTTACTTTTGGTTTAAGTTGTTTACCTGGTTTTTTTTGTCTAATCATCTTAGTTTACCTCTCCTTGCTCTTCGTTACTTTCAGTGCTCGCATTATGCTCAGCGCCAGTAAATCCTGCCGGCGCTTCTCCTAAGTCAACCTCTTTAGCCTCTTCTTTCGCGCGGTTAGGCATAAACTGAACGTTATCAGCTTTTACCTCTATAGTTGTGCGGTTTTTGCCTTCATTATCTTTCCAGTTTCTTGATTGAAGCCTGCCTTCTACAATAATTTGCCGGCCTTTTTGAAGATACTGATTACACACTTCAGCCATTTGGCCCCAAACAGCAACATTTATGAAACAAGTATCCTGCTGATTCTGGCCGCTTTTATCTTTATAATACCTGTTTACCGCAAGCCCAAGATTAACAACCGCGGCCCCTTGTGGAGTATAACGCAATTCCGGGTCTCTAGTTAAATTTCCCATCAAAAAAACTTTATTTAAACTTGCCATAATCGCACCACCTTAGCTTACAGTATTTGCGGTTTTTAAATTTTCTTTATTCAGGACAATGCTGCGTAATATTTTTTCTTCAAGCCTTATTGTTTCTTTTAAATCAGCCAATTTATCGGTATCAATAGAAAAAGCTACCAGCCAATAGCATCCTTTCAAATACTTTTTCTTTTGCGATCCTGAGGCTTTTAACGGATATGCCAAAATTCTGTCTTTAGCCCAAATTTTCGCGTTAATCACCTTGCCCCCCAGGCTTTCTATTTTTTTTGTTATCTTCTGGAAAACCTCTTCCTGCGCCTGCTCGCCAATATCAGGCAATACAATAATCATGCTTTCAAAATTCCTATTCACGTTATTCCTCCTTTTTATCACTTATTATAATTTTGCATTACGTATTCGCTTCCGCGTTTAACCCAATCTATGCACGCGCTAGCAGCCTTAGCAATTGATTCACTAATAGTTTCTTTTTCTTGCCCGGAAAAATCAGAAAGAACATGCTCGGCCAAATCCGCGCCAATATTTTTATCTATACCAAGCTTCAATCTTGGAATTTCCTCTGAATCAAGCTGAGTGATTATTGAAGTTAGGCCCTGATGACCTCCACTTGAACCACGCGTTTTTAATCTGAGCGCACCAAGCGGCAGATCGGCGTCATCATAGACCACCAACAAATCTTTGGGTTGTAATGCGTACTTTGCGATAATTTTCTTAACCGCACGGCCTGAATTATTCATATACGTCAGAGGCTTGACTAAAAGTACTGCCTCCTGTCCTGCCGCTATCTTAACAAAATAGCAATTCCACAAAAAACTTTTCTTAAAAAGAACCTTCTCATACCTGGCTATCTCATCGAGCACCATAAATCCGGCATTGTGACGATTATTTTTATATTTTAAACCCGGATTACCTAGGCCAACTATGACTTTCACTTATTTGGTGTTCTGGATTTCAATTAGCCGTAATTATTACGGTAGCCTCGTACGCAACGCTTACCTTACTACCCCGCCTCACAGAAGATGCGGCAAAATTTTCTTTGATAATTTTGCCGCGTTCGGCGGGATTAACCCCCTTACGGGGATAATTCAACTAAGTTTTTTTGCTGTTGCAAAAAAAACAAGTTTCATTATTCGCACTAGCATTTTTTCTTCGTGCCTGAGCACTTGAAAAAATACTGCGCTCATTACTTTTTCCCTTTTTCTGGAGCTTTTTTGCCTTCTTCTTTCGGCTTAGCTTCTTCTTTACCCTTAGGCTCTTCTTTACCTTTAGCTTCTCCTTCTGCTTCGCCTTCTTCAGTTTCCTTCTTTTCTTTTATTACTTCTGGGCCTGTAGGAGCAGCTTCATCTGCGGTAGTAGCCACCACTTCTTCTTCTTTTTCTACAACTGTTGCTACGGTTTCATCAGGCGAATTAACAATCTTTATATTTTCAGTTACTTTAATCTCTTTAACGTGCACAGAGTTGCCAATACCCAAATGCGAAACATCTACTTCAATTTTTTCCGGAATATCTAAAGGAAGAGCTTCAATGGTAAGCTGCCAAAGCACTTGCGAAAGAATTCCTTCTTCCTTTACACCCTTTGGCTCACCCTTAAGGACAATAGGAACGTTTGCTTTTATTTTCTCCTCAAGAGAAACCCTTATGAAATCTATATGCGTTATCGCTTCAGTCAACGGATGATACTGGATATCTTTAATTAGAACCGAAAAATTTTCTTTTGTTTCCTGGCCGCCTAAGTCTATGTCAATTACCGCGCCTTGCGAAAAATGTATCGCTCTTAAAGTTTTCAAACCGGCAACAGGTATTTCAACCGCGAGGTTTGGGCCTTTACCATAAATTATCGCGGGAGCATTACCTTTAAACCTTACTTTCTTTGCTGTTTCTTTACCTAATTTTTCCCTTAAACTCGCTTGGATTTTTACCCTTTCCATATTATCTCCTTATTGAATCAAAAAGCACGCTTATTGATTGCTCAAAATGTATCCTTCTGATTGCCTCCGCGAATAATTTACTCACAGAAACAATTTTTATTTTTTTACTTTTCTTTTCCTCGCCCAGAGGAATAGAATCAGTAATTACAAGGTAATCTATTTCTGAATTTTCTAATTTTTCTACCGCGTTTGCCGATAGAATTCCATGCGAAATAGCGGCAAATATTTTTTTTGCCCCGGCTTTCTTAAGCGCTCGCGCAGCCTCAACCAGGGAACTGCCGGTTGCGATAATATCATCAACAAGAATAACATTTTTACCGTCGACCTCACCAAG
>JBAYMZ010000024.1:0-10922 GCA_041663385.1 Candidatus Omnitrophota bacterium | reverse complement strand
CCCTGAAGATGTTGTAATGGTCCAGCCTCTGGAAGTTTTTCCGGGTGTTGAAAAAGTAATGCCTGTGCTTGCGCCATATAAACTTGTTTCCCGGGAATTCAGGAAAGAAGGCAGTGTTGTAAAGATAAGTAAAAATGTTGAGATAGGCGGTAAAAGAATAGTTATTGTTGCCGGGCCATGCTCTATTGAATCGCGAAAATTGCTTCGTGAGGTCGCCGAAAAAGTAAAGAGAGCAGGGGCTTCGATTTTAAGGGGAGGAGCTTTTAAACCGCGCACTTCGCCTTATAGTTTTCAAGGGCTTGGAGAGGAAGGCTTAAAGATTTTACGAGAGGTGTCTTTGGAATTTGATATACCTACAGTTACCGAGGTAATGGACACAAGAGATGTTGAATTGGTTACTAAATATGCGGACGTATTACAGATAGGCGCAAGAAATATGCAGAATTTTAATCTTTTAAAAGAAGTAGGCTTAACCAGAAAGCCGGTTATTTTAAAAAGAGGCTTGAGCGCTACCATAAAAGAATTATTAATGAGCGCGGAATATATAATGGCCGGTGGAAACTTTAATGTCATACTTTGCGAGAGAGGCATAAGGACATTTGAAGACTTTACTCGTAACACTCTTGATCTTTCCGCTGTTCCCGCAGTAAAACAGCTTTCTCATCTTCCGATTTTAGTTGACCCATCACATGCTACCGGAAAGTGGGGGTTAGTCGCGCCACTGGCCATGGCCGCCATTGCTTGTAGCGCGGACGGTTTAATGATAGAGGTGCATTCAAAGCCTGAAGAAGCTTTAAGCGATGGCCCACAGCAGTTATTACCGAAAAATTTTGCCGCACTGGTAGCGGAATTGAAACCAATTGCTTCCGCCGTAGGAAGAAAACTATAAATTAATGAAGTTGATAAAAAATATCACCATATTGGGCGTAGGTTTTATGGGCGGCTCATTGGCATGTGCCCTGAAAAAAAATTTTCCCAATATATTCGTGGCTGGTTATGCAAGGAGCAAGGCTTCTTACGCTAAGTTAACAAAGTTAGGTATATTGGATAAAGTGGAAAAGGATTTAACGCGCGCGGTTAGAACCAGCGACGTGGTAGTTTTAGCTTCGCCTATCTATTCAATAATTGAGCATTTAAAACAAATAGCGCCTTATTTGAAAGAGGGCGCGATAGTTATTGATTTAGGAAGCAGTAAAGGTTTAATAGAAAAAGCCGCGTCAAAATACCTTCCCAAAAATGTATCTTTTATCGGCTGCCACCCGCTCTGCGGCAGTGATAAAAGCGGCGCGGAATTTTTTAACCCGGGTATTTACAAAGGGGCGATTTGCCTTATTACGACACCCAAAAGCAAAGGGGCAAAAGTCATAAAGGAAATGTGGGGTAGGCTTGGTTCGAAAGTTATTTTTGTTAATGCCAAAACGCACGATAAAATGCTTTCTTCGACTTCGCACCTGGCGCATCTTATTTCTTTTTCTCTCACTGATTTTATTCCCAAGAGCCATCTTAAATTTTCCGCAGCAAGCCTAAGAGACATGACGCGTATATCTAATTCACCGGCAAATGTTTGGGCGGATATTTTTCTTTCAAACAAGCAAAATGTGATTGAAGATATTGATGAATTCGTGAAAACTCTTTGCAGTTTTAGAGAACTCATTAGAAAAAATAAGAAAGCGGAAATAGTCAAATATATAAAACAGATTAATAAAAAACATAAAGCTTTAACGCTTTTAGCAAATAAGTCATGATTGTTGCCATAGACGGCCCTGCCGGTTCGGGAAAAACCACAATTGCCAAGCAACTTGCGAAAAATCTAAACATTTTTTATTTAGATACTGGCGCTACATATCGCGCTCTTACGTTAAAAGCTTTAGAAAGTAATATGGATTTAAAGGATGTCCAGGCTTTGGTGGAATTAGCCGAATGTTTGGATATAGAATTCAAAGATAAAAGAACGTATCTGGATGGTAAAGACGTAAGCGACAAGATACGAATGCCCCTTATTGACAAAAATATTTCAATAATTGTTTCATATCCTGAGGTTCGCAGTGTTATGGTTAAATTGCAGCGATCTTTAAGCCAGAACGCGGATTTCGTGGTTGAAGGAAGAGATATAACTACTGTAGTTTTCCCTAATGCCAAATTTAAATTTTATCTTGATGCTAATCCGGAAATAAGAGCCAAAAGAAGGTTTGAGGAGCTAGAGCAAAAAGGAGTTAAGGTAGATTTTAAAGAATTAGAAAAGGATTTAAATAGGCGGGATGATGCTGATAAAAATAGAAAAGTAGGGGCGCTCACTAAAAGCCCAGACGCGATAGTTATAGATACGAGCGATTTAACGATAGACGGAGTAGTCCAGAAGATGATGGATTGCATAAAAGAAAAATAAAGGCTGCGTTTATCGGTTGCGTTATACGTTAAGCGTCATTTAAAACGCAACCGCATAACGATAGACGAAACGATCCGCGTAACCGCAACCGTAAGACAAAAGAATATGAATCAAATAGAAAAAATAAGAAATTTTTGTATTATCGCGCATATTGATCATGGAAAATCTACGCTTGCCGATAGATTTCTGGAAATTACTAACGCTGTCGACAAACGTAAATTTGAAAATCAGATGATGGACAGCATGGAGCTTGAAAAAGAAAGAGGTATAACTATTAAAGCTAAAGCCGTGCGGCTTAAATTTAACCATAAAGGCACGGAATATATTTTAAATTTGATTGATACCCCGGGTCATGTAGATTTTACTTATGAGGTTTCAAAATCACTTAAGGCCTGTGAAGGCGCGATACTTTTAGTTGATGCTTCGCAGGGAGTTGAGGCTCAGACGGTTGCTAACTTTTATCTCGCGCTTGAGGGGAATTTGAAAATTATACCGGTTTTAAACAAAATAGACCTTCCAAATTCAGATGTGAAGAGAACCCTGGGGCAGCTTGAGGATATTTTCGGATTTAAAGAAGAAGAAGTTTCTTTTGTTTCCGCGAAAACCGGCAGCGGCATTGAAGAGGTTTTAAAAAGAGTAATTGATGAGATGCCGCATCCGCAAACCAATACGGCAGCGCCGCTAAAAGCTATTCTTTTTGATTCAACATTTGACACCTATAGAGGCGTTATCCTGTTCTTGCGGGTATTCGATGGTAAGATTAGCGCCGGAGACGATATTCTTTTGATGCGCAAAAAAGATACATATAAAGTTGAAGAAGCAGGAATATTTTTGCCGAACATGGAAAAGAAGGATTGTCTTTTGCCGGGTGAGGTCGGCTATATCTGTTGCAATATAAGAGATCCTCATGAGATAGAAATGGGCGACACTATCACATCTTTGCGCAATCCCGCTTCAGTTCCTTTCGAGGGTTATAAAAAAATTCCGCCGATGGTTTTTTGCGGAATATTTCCTACAGCGCCAAAACAATATCCGGTTTTAAGAGAGGCTATCGAAAAACTACGATTATCAGATTCTTCTTTTGTTTATGAGCCGGACAATTTAGGCACTTTGGGTTATGGTTTCAGGTGTGGATTCCTGGGGCTGCTGCATATAGAAATTGTGCAGGAACGGCTTGAAAGAGAATATAACCTCGATCTTATTCTAACTGCTCCAAGCGTAATGTATAAGGTTACAAAAACTACCGGTGAGACAATAGACGTACAAAGCCCGCATCAGCTTCCCGAAGGCTCTTTAGTCACTGAAGTACGCGAACCGTTTGTGAAAGCAACCATAATTGCTCCGATTGATGAATTGGATTCGATATGTGAGCTTGCAAAATCAAGAAGAGGCGCATTTTTAAAGATGGATTATCTTGGCAAGGATCGTTTAAGTATAGTTTTTGAGCTTCCACTTGGTGAAATTATTATCGATTTTTATGACAAAATAAAATCGCTTACAAAGGGTTATGCTTCTTTGGATTATGAATTTATGGATTATAGAAAAACAGAGGTAGCAAAAATAGATATTCTTTTTAATAAGAAGCAGATAGAGGCTTTTTCTATACTTGTGCATAAGGAAAAAGCTGAAATCAAAGCACGCACAGTGGTTGAAAAATTAAAAGAACTTATTCCGCGGCAAATGTTTGAAATAAGTATTCAGGCGGCGATAGGTTCGAGGGTTATTGCCGCAGAACGCGTTTCAGCACTCAAAAAAAATGTAACTGCCAAGTGTTATGGCGGCGATATCACACGTAAGCGTAAACTTTGGGAAAAACAGAAAGAAGGCAAAAAGAAATTAAAAACAATGGGTAATATCCATGTTCCGCAGGAAGCGTTTTTGGAAGTACTCAAAATGTAGGTATAAAGTATAGAAAATCGAAGATGGAAGATAGAAAATGGAAAGAAAAAACAGATAAATATCGTCCTTCTATTTTCGCCCTTCTATCTTCTATTAGCTGTTCGCTGTTCTCATAAAAATAATACACAGATTGAATAATATCTGATATAATAATCAAATTATGGAAGAAAAAAATAAACAAAAAAGTGCTTTGCGTGAGTGGGTTGAAGCGTTTGTTGTCGCGCTTGCCTTAGCAGTTTTTGTAAGGACATTTTTCTTTCAGATATATAAAATACCCACAACTTCAATGGTTCCTACGCTTAT
Source organism: Candidatus Omnitrophota bacterium (assembly GCA_041663385.1). Lineage (GTDB taxonomy): Bacteria > Omnitrophota > Gorgyraeia > Duberdicusellales > 4484-171 > JAJYOP01. Next base: position 6,334 of record JBAYMZ010000024.1, on the reverse strand, counting down.
GCCGGGTGATAAGATTTTTGTAAGCAAGATTGCTTACGGCTCTAAAGTTCCTTTTACCCCCTTAAGGTTCCCCGGGTTAAAAAATCCTGAGAGAGGAGAGATAGTTGTATTTATTCCTCCAAAAGACAGGAATAAGGCATACATTAAAAGGTTAATAGCTTTAAGTGGAGACCGTGTGCGCATAAAAGACGGTAATATTTATGTAAACGGGAAGCAAATAGCTGATGCGCGTATTGCCCGGAATTATTACTATAACCAGGGAGAATATTCCAAGGATGATAAAGAAATAGTCGTACCGAAACAAAAATATTTTTTTCTTGGAGATAACAGTATAAATTCCCAGGATAGCCGTTATTGGGGATTTGCTGACGAAAAAGATATTGTCGGTAAAGCAATATTTATCTGGTGGCCGCCCAAAAGAATAGGAATGATCGAATGAGCCTTGCTGATAAACTAACTATTTTAAGAATTCTTCTTATACCGGTTTTTGTTTCACTGCTTTTTTATTTTGATACGAACCGCCTTTATCTTCGATATGTGGTTTTACTTGTCTTTGGTGTAGCCGTCCTTACTGATTTTTTTGACGGGCTGGTTGCGCGCATAAAAAAAGAGAAATCAGAAATCGGCCAGGTCATTGACCCGCTGGCGGATAAATTACTTTTGCTTACAGCTTTTATCGCATTGTACGCGCTTCGTAAGAGTTTACCCTTGGAATTCCAAATACCGCTTTGGGTTGTATTGGTTATTGTAAGCAGGGATCTCCTTATTATGCTTGGCGTGGGCATACTTTATTTTTTAAAAATAGAAATTCCGATTGCCCCCTCTATGTGGGGAAAATTAACAACATTTTTCCAGATGTTTACCGTGCTTTGCGTAATTATGAATGTTCCGTTTTCTAACTTTATTTGGACCGCGGCAGTTATTTTTACGCTGATTTCTGGCGCGGGATATTTCATAAGAGGATTTAAGTCTATCAGCTCCAAAATCAACCCTACTCATAAATAATCCCTTTTTTGAATGACAAAACATAGGAATGGGACGTCGTCCGCTTTAAGTGGGTTATAGAAAAAAATACATGGCAGCTCCATACGGGCTCCGGCCAATTCTTTAGCTGGTTTCATGCAGAAAACAATCTTTTTAATTCTAAGTTATATTATCGGGAGTGTGCCTTTTGGCTTAATCGCGGCCTATTTTGTAAAAGGCATAGACATAAGGAAGTTTGGTTCGGGTAACATTGGCGCAACCAATGTTGTTCGGGTGGTTGGTAAAAAATGGGGTTACCTTGTTTTTATCCTCGATTTTCTAAAAGGATTTTTACCGCCGTTTGCCGCAAAATTTCTTATTCAGGCTGATAACTATACTTATATTTTCATCGCGATACTTCCGGTTTTTGGCCACATCTTTCCGGTTTTTCTTAAATTTAAAGGCGGTAAGGGCGTTGCCACAAGTATCGGTGCTATTTGCGGATTAAGCATAATTTTCCCAAAGTTGTGGTTTGTGCTTTTAATTTCTCTTGGAATATGGCTTGTAGTCTTTTTTGTTTTTCGATATGTTTCTCTCGCCTCATTACTGCTTGGGTTATCATTTTTTGTTTTTTCTGTTATTTTCGCTCTACCAAGAGAGGTGATAGGATTTTCTTTGATGCTTTGTGTTTTTATTACGATACGTCATATTAAGAATATTAAAAATCTTTTTACCAGAAAAGAGCATAAATTTTAATAAAAGCACATGGTTGCAGGGATTTTTAGAGGTTTGACACTAGGAAAACAAGAGGTATAATTTTATGTTAATATGCCCCGCCTCACAGAAGAGGCTGAAAAATTCTCTTTGATAATTTTTCAGCGTTCGGCGGGGTTAATTCGCACTAACATTTTTTCTACACCACTATGGCTTGAAAAAATGTTGTGCTCATTAAGGAGGTAACGATGGCAAAAGATAAGAATATAATGGATGCAAAAAAGAAAGCTTTGGAGATGGCGCTTGCCCAAATAGAGAAACAATTTGGTAAGGGTGCGATAATGTGGCTTGGAGAAGGCATAAAGCTTGATATTGAAGTTATTCCGACAGGAATAATTTCTTTAGATAAAGCCCTTGGGGTGGGAGGCCTTCCTAAAGGAAGAGTGATTGAGATTTTTGGCCCTGAAGCATCAGGGAAAACCACACTCACTTTAAGTATTATTGCTCAGGCACAAACTCAAAATGGCACTGCCGCATTTGTTGACGCGGAGCACGCTTTCGATCCGACATACGCGAAAATTATCGGCGTTAAGCTTGAAGACCTGCTGGTTTCTCAGCCGGATACCGGCGAACAAGCGCTTGAGATAGTAGAAACACTTGTGCGTTCTAACGCGGTAGATTTAGTTGTTATTGATTCAGTGGCAGCTTTGGTGCCGCGGGCGGAAATCGAAGGGGAAATGGGTGAAGCCCAGATTGCTCTTCAGGCACGCCTTATGAGCCAGGCGCTACGTAAGCTTACTGCCGCAATAAGCAAATCTAAAACCTGCGTAATTTTTATAAACCAGTTAAGAGAAAAAATAGGCGTTATGTATGGTTCTCCGGAAGTTACTCCCGGTGGCCGCGCGCTGAAGTTTTATTCGTCCGTGCGTATAGATTTAAGACGAATCGCGACTGTAACCGCTGGAGAGCAGATTGTTGGCACACGCGTCAGGGCAAAAATAGTTAAAAATAAAGTCGCAGCACCATTTAGGGAAGCAATTTTTGAAATTATGCATACCGAAGGAGTTTCTAAGGTCGGGGCTTTAATCGATGCCGCCATAGAAAGTGAAGTGATAAAAAAAGCAGGCAGTTGGTTCTCTTATAAAGATAAAAATCTTTCTCAGGGCAAAGAACCATTGCGAGAGCTTCTTAAGCAAGATGAAACTTTGCGCAAAGAAATAGAGGAGGACTTAAAGAAGATAATATACCCGGAAATAAATAAAGAGGTGGAAGCATGAAGCGCGTGATAATTATTTTTCTGGCTCTTTTTAGTTTTTCTGTCTGTGCTCATTCCCAAATACGCATAGATCTGGAAGAGGCGATAATTAAAGTAGCCGCGGATACCGGCAAATCAGTAGTTTCCATAAGCAGTGTCGCTAAAGAAAAAATAACTTCCAGATTTGGCCAGCCTTCGCCTTTTGGTGAATCCAACGATGATTCTTTTCACAGGTTTTTCGAGGACTTTTTCGGCGGTTCTCCGGATATGGAATTTAAGCGTATGGGCCTTGGAAGCGGTGTGGTAATTGATAAGAACGGATACATTCTTACAAATGAGCATGTGGTGTCAGGGGCTACAGAGATTAAGGTTAAACTTTCTGATGGAAGAGAATTTGACGCGCAAGTTATAGGGTCAGACAAAAGAACGGATCTCGCGGTGATAAAAATAAATGCCGCGAATCTTCCTGTTGCGAAGTTTGGTGATTCTGATAATGCCAGGATAGGTAAGTGGGTTGTTGCTATTGGTAATCCTTTCGGGTTTGCCATAGAGAATCCTGAACCAACAGTTACGGTTGGGGTAATTAGCGCTTTACACCGGTATATTCCTGCTTTAGGCAAAAGAGAAAGAAGCTATGATGAACTTATCCAAACTGACGCCGCGATTAATCCGGGCAATTCCGGCGGGCCATTGGTTAATCTTGATGGCGAAGTTATCGGAATAAATACCGCAATAATTTCTCTTTCCGGAGGGTATCAGGGCTTGGGGTTTGCCATACCGATAAATAAAGTAAAAAGAGTATTGGACAGGTTAATGAAGGGCCAGAAAGTTGCTTACGGCTGGCTTGGTATAAATATCCAGGATTTAAATGAGGATTTAAGAAGCTACTTTGGCATAAAAGAAGCAACCGGGATAATCGTGGTAAAAGTGTATGGTGATTCTCCTGCAGAACGAGCCGGCGTTAAAGAGGGGGATCTTATTTTGGTATTCGACAATCAGCCGGTTAAGGCCTCGAGAGATTTGATTCGCATGGTTTCTTCTTATGAGGTTGGCGCGGAGCTTCCAATAAAAATTTTGCGTGAAGGCAAAGAAATCACCCTCAAAGTAAAGATTGGAGCCGGGCCAAAAGATTTAGATAAACTGGAAGACTCGCAGGGTAAAAAAGAGCACACTACGTTTCGCGGGCTTGCGGTAGAGGATCTTACTGCGATGCACAAACAAAGATTTAGATTGAAAGATGAAGAAGGAATAATTGTCACTTATATTGAAGAAAATTCCCCTGCTGACAAAAGTACATTGAGCGTTGGCGATTTGATTAATAAGGTAAATGGTAAAGAAGTTAAAAATAAAGAAGAGTTTATCGCGGCAGTTTCCAAGATAAAGGGCAGCTGGCTTTTAAAGACAAATAGAGGTTTTGTTGTCGTTAAGGAAAAATAAAAGAAGTGCAGGATTATAATAAGGCCTTAAATTACGCTTATCTCCTTCTAAAATATAGGCCGAGAGCCCGGCGTGAGATAATTGATCGTTTGAGTAAAAAAGATTTTGCTCTTTCAGTTATAGATAAGGTTGTAAGCTCGTTAGAAAGTTATAACTATATAAATGACGAAGAATTTTCCCGGATGTTTGTTTCTTCCGGCCGTCTTAAGGGTTGGGGAAGAAAAAAAATAGATTACGCGTTAAAAAAGTTTGGCATAACAGAAGCCTTACGAAAAGAAGCTTTAAAAGATAAAGAGATTTTTAGAGAAGATTTGAAAGGGTTGATTAAGAAAAAAATTTCCCGCTACAAACAGAAAAAAAATGCATACCAGAAAATAGTAAGACATTTTGCGGCAAGAGGTTTCGACTATCGCGATATAATAAAAGAGATTGAAGAGTCGGATTTAAAAAGATTTGATGATTATAACGATTAATTTACTCACATGAAAACCAACGAATTACGTAAAAAATACCTGGAATTTTTTAAAGCAAAAAACCATAAGGTTTTTCCTTCCGATAGCCTGATTCCTGATGATCCAAGCGTTCTTTTCACGCCAGCGGGAATGAATCAGTTTAAGGCATATTTCCTGGGCGAAAAAACCGATGTAAAAATGGCAACCTCATCACAGAAATGCCTGCGTGCCGGTGATTTAGAAGAGGTCGGCCGCACGCCGTATCATCATACATTCTTTGAGATGCTTGGTAATTTTTCTTTTGGCAGCTATTTTAAGAGAGAAGCTATCCAGTTTGCCTGGGAGTTTTTACTTAAAGAGTTGAATATGAAAGAAAAGGATATTTGGGTTTCTGTTTATAAAGATGACGATGAGGCCTATTCAATCTGGAAAAATGAGATCAGTATACCTGAAAATAAATTAGTAAGACTTGGCGAGGATAAAAACTTTTGGCCGGCAAGTGCTCCAACTAATGGCCCTGACGGCCCATGCGGCCCGTGTTCAGAAATATTTTTTGACCGGGGAAGTAATATCGGTTGTGGTAAGCCTGATTGTAGCCCTGCCTGCGATTGCTCGCGCTTTGTTGAATTCTGGAACCTGGTATTTACTCAATTTAACCGGCAGGGTGTAAACAATTTAAAGCCACTTCCTCAGAAAAATATTGATACCGGTATGGGCCTGGAACGTATGGCTGCAATATTACAGGGTAAAGTTTCCAATTTTGAAATCGATATATTAGCGCCGGCAGTTAGTTTTGTGGCAAAATTTCTTAAAGCTGATATGGCTAACCCAAGAGATAAAAGTTTTGTCCACGCGATTGTTGATCATGCAAGAGCTGCTACTTTTGCAGTCTGCGATGGTGTTTATCCTTCTAACGAAGACAGGGGTTATGTTATCAGAAAAATTATCCGAAAAGCTTTGTATCATGCGCATCTATTAGGAAAGAAAGAAGCTTTTTTATATAGAATGGTTGAGCTATATGCGGAACTTATGCAGGAGCCATATCCTGAAATTAACGAAAAAAAGAGCGTTATCGCTACGGTAATCTGTACGGAAGAAGATAAATTCCTTTCTAGCTTAAAAGATGCGGAATCGCGGTTTTTCCTAATTGCCAAAATTCTGGAAAAAGATAAAAGTGATACGATTGCGGCAAAGGATCTATTCAAATTGTATGACACTTACGGCCTTCCGCTTGAGCTGATCAAGGGAATGGCTGCTTCAAAATCACTTAAGGTCGATGAAAATGAATTTAAAAAACTTTTTTTAGCCCAGCAGGAACGTTCAAGAAAGAACAGTATGTTTGACGAGAATATATTTAAAGCTGAAGGCATAACTTTTAAGGAAACAACTGAATTCTTGGGTTATCAAGAAACCGAAACAAAAGCTAAGATTCTGCATTTGGTTAAAACAGACGGTAATTCTTCGATATGCGTAGACACGAAAGAGCTTGTAGAGAATGAAGAAGGCATACTTG
>JBAYMZ010000023.1:0-10963 GCA_041663385.1 Candidatus Omnitrophota bacterium | reverse complement strand
TCAAACACCCGCATTTTTAAACGGCGGTTTTTATCTAAAAATTGCTATATCGCTCATAATTCTTTTTTGTCTTTGCTAGTAGGAGCTAAATTAAAGGAATGAAACTGATGATTTTTGAGCGCAATGTCGATTTTAGCCAAAGCAGCTTTTGTGGCGAGGGAATCCAAATGCGGAATAAGCATTTGGACGGCGAGGATGTTTGAGCCCGCCAAAAGGCGGGCGAGTTTCCGAGCCGCCGAAGCCACAAAAGACCTTTGGCGTAAAAAATCGACCTGAAGCGAAAAAATTATCGGTTTCGTTGAAGTGTTCCTGCGAGAAACAGGACAAGCCAGTCTGACTTCTATACTTTGTGGCATGAACGCGGTTTTTGAGAACTATTTTTTTGTCTGTTTAACCACAGATTCTATCGCTTTTTGAAGGACTTCGGGGGGAGCAAGATAATAATGTTTAAGCGGTTTTAAATTCTCGTCCAATTCATAAACCAAAGGAATCCCGGTTGGAATATTTAAACTGACAATCTCTTCATCAGACACATCGTCAAGATATTTAACTAAAGCGCGCAGGCTATTTCCATGCGCGGCAATAATCACGCGCTTACCCTCTTTTATTGATGGTGCAATCGTCTCATGCCAATAGGGAAGGAATCTTGCGACTGTATCTTTTAAGCACTCGGTAAGAGGGACTTCGTTTTCTTTTAAATCTTTATAACGCGGATCTCCCGCGGCAGAACGCTTGTCATTTTTTTCTAAAGCCGGCGGCCTTGTATCATAACTCCTTCTCCAGATAAGCACCTGCTTATCGCCGAATTTTTCAACCGTTTCCATTTTATTTAAACCCTGAAGCGCGCCATAGTGCCTTTCATTCAGGCGCCAGGAATTTTTAACCGGAATCCACATTAAATCCATATCTTCCAAAACCGTCCAAAGAGTTTTTATCGCTCGTTTCAAAACAGAAGTATATGCGATATCAAAAGTAAACCCGTCTTTTTTGAGCCACTCGGCGGCAAGATGCGCTTCTTTTGCTCCCTTCTCAGACAACCCAACATCAGTCCAGCCGGTAAATCTGTTTTCCAAATTCCAAATGCTTTCGCCATGGCGCAATAATACAACTTTAATCATATTTATTCCTTTTTTTGTTTATACTTTGATGATAGAGGATAGAAAATAGAAGGTAGATGTTTTTATTTCTAACAACATCTACCTTCCCCCTTCTATCATCTATTTTCAAACTAATTATCTGCGTATTAACACTTAGAATACCCGCAAGCATCGCAAAGCAGGCATCCTTCCTGATGCCTAAGCGCGGAGCCGCACTCAGGGCAAACCCCGACAATATTTCCGAAACTACTTGATTTCTTTGTAGCCGCGACCTGTTCCTTTTCTAAAACAGGAACTTCAACTTTAACAATCTCTTTCTGGTCAAGCGAACGTTTTTCTAAAACGCGCGCGATAGCGTCAGCGCAGGAAAAAATCTTTTTACCATTTGCCCAGCTTGGAGACGGGCATCTTATGCCTTTTAACTGTTCCGTAATAACTTTTATATCCACTCCGCCGCGAAGTGCAAGAGATACTAGCCTGCCTACGGCTTCAAGCTGGCTTGCCGCGCAGCCTCCGGCTTTTCCCATTTGAGTAAATACTTCAAAGAATTCTCCGTCTTGCCCCTGGTTGATAGTTATGTATAAATTACCGCAGCCAGTAGTAACTTTTGTAGTCGTGCCCATTATAACTTCCGGCCGTGGCTTGGGATATGAAACCATTGAAGGCCTTTCTTCTTTTAAATCCTGAAGTTTATCATCTTTTTTCTTGTCAACAGTCAATACCTGCACACTTCTTGAACCATCTCTATAAACAGTTACTCCTTTACACCTTAATTTATAGGACAATAAATAAGCTTCTTTGACATCCTCAACAGTCGCCGCGTTTGGTAAATTTATTGTTTTTGAAACAGCGTTATCCGTAAATTCCTGAAAAGCTGCCTGCATCTTTATATGCCACAAAGAAGAAATTTCCATGGCTGTCTTAAATACCCGCTTAATTTCTTCAGGCACCTCTTTCATTTTCTGAATACTTTCCCCGGATGCAATTTTATTCATCAGCTCTTGCGAATAAAACCCTTCTTTCTCAGCGATATATTCAAAAGCAGGGTCAACCTCTAAAAGCTTTTCCCCGTCTAATACATTGCGAAAATAACACAAAGAAAAATTTGGCTCGATACCCGAAGATGTCGGACCGGAAATTATACTTATCGTTCCGGTGGGAGCTACTGTTGTTAAGGTAGCATTCCTTATCCTTACATTTTTTTTATCCCATATGCTTGACTTCCAGGCAGGGAACACCCCTCTTGTTTTAGCAAGATTCATTGATTCTTCTTTTGCGGCATCATAGATAAAACTCATCAATTTTTTGGCAAGCTCTATTGCTTCATCACTATCATAAGCTATGCCCAAATACCCAAGCATAGTTGCCCAACCCATTATCCCCAAACCAATCTTTCTTGTTTTTAAAGTATTTTCTTTTATTTGCGGAAGGGGAAATTTATTGGCATCAATAACATTATCTAAAAACCTTACGGACAAAGAAGCCACTTCTTTTAATCTATCCCAATCAATTTCAAATTTTCCATTTGCGTCACGTAAAAATTTTGAAAGATTTATTGAGCCAAGATTACATGATTCATAAGGAAGCAGCGGCTGTTCTCCGCAAGGATTGGTACTTTCAATTTTGCCTAAAGCCGGTGTCGGATTCTCTTCATTTATTCTATCAATAAAAATAATCCCGGGTTCACCGTTATTATAGGCATGATTTGCAATCAGATCAAAAGTCTGTTTCGCATTTACCTTACCGCACGCCGCACCGGTATGGGGATCTATTAATTCATAATCCTGTTCCTTAAGGACCTTCTCCATAAAATTATCGGTAAGGGCAATGGAAATATTAAAGTTGGATATATCACCTTCTTTTTCTTTGCATCTTACAAATTCTAAAACATCCGGGTGATCAACCCTTAATATACCCATATTCGCTCCACGGCGTGTACCACCCTGCTTTACCGCTTGAGTAGCCGCGTCAAAAACTTTCATAAAAGATACCGGCCCGGAAGCAACTCCTCCGGTTGATCTTACTACGCTATTTTTATATCGAAGGCGTGAAAAACTAAAACCCGTTCCGCCACCGGTTTTGTGTATTAGCGCGGTTGCTTTTATGGCATCAAAAATTGATTCCATGGAATCTTCAACCGGAACTACAAAACAAGCTGAAAGCTGCCCCAGTTCTTTGCCCGCGTTCATGAGCGTTGGTGAATTCGGTGAAAATTCGAGCGAGGCAATCATCCGAAAGAATTTGTTTTTTATCTCGTCAACTTTTTCTGTGGTCGCGCCGTATTTTTTTTCAACTGAAGAAACTGTCGAGCTTACCCGTTCAACAAGCTCAAAAGGAGTTTCTATTATTTCTCCTTTCTCATTTTTTTTAAGATAACGTTTTTTGAGGACAACTAAAGCGTTGGGGGAAAAATTAAGCTTTTCTTCCATGTCTACTCCTTGTTTTGCATGGCTGGTTTTAAACTATTTAGTTAAGATATTTTTTTATATCACGGACAAGGAAAATTGTCAAGAAAAATACTATATATAGTATTTAATAAATATCTTGACACTATATATAGTGAAAGGCTTGAGGATTTTCTTAGCGGCCTTTCATCCTAAGCGAAACGAAGGATCTGGCCCTGCCCCATGTTAAAGTTTCCTGAGAGGTCATATAAAATCAACCGTATCCCGTATAATAAGTTCCGTGTCTAACATTACTTTTTTCGGCCCTGTCTTTTTATCAACGATATCGCAAAGAATATCCACACCTATAGCCGCCATTTTATCCAACGGCTGCCTGACTGTTGTTAACATTAGATTCCCGTAAAGCCTATGTGAGTTATCATCAAAACCAATTACGCTAAGAGCCTTAGGAACCTTTATTCTCTTTTCTTCGCTATAAACAAGAACCTCGCTCGCCACATCATCGCTGCAGCAGAATATGGCCGTAGGAAGCTCTTTTAAAGCAAAAAGTTCATCCAATTTATCCCGCGCATCCTTGGGAGAAAAGTTTGTAATCTTTATATATTCTTCTTTTATTTTAATTTTATTTTTCTCAAGCGCTGCCTTGTAACCATCCAAACGGTCTTTAGCACATTGGACTCGAAGATCCCCGGCAAGATGGGCGATAAAACGGTGCCCATGATGAATTAAAAATTCTGTCGCATTGTAAGCGCCCTTAAAGTTATCTATTGCGACATAACTTACTTCAGGATCATCAATTTTTTTATTTATTACAATCAGAGGGAATTTTTCATTAGAAAGCCTTTTGAGCTGGGCGGTATTATCTATGACGTCTGCAAAAATGACTCCATCAACAAGAGAACTTCTGAAATTATCTTTATTCCAAAAAAGATGCAAATGCAAATCTATACTTTTTTTATCCAAGGCTAAAGCAACAGTTCTTATTGTTTCAATCGCGTAAAAAGAATGAAAAACTCCTTCATACCCCGGAATAATTAAACCAAATGTGTTGAGTTTTCCTCCGGCAAGTTTTCGCGCAAAAATAAAAGGCTGATAACCTAATTCTTTTACTGCTTTCTCTACTCTTATACGATTATTGCCTTTTATGGAAGAGGGTTTGCTGAAGTAACGTGAAACAGTGGCTATGGAAACGCCGGCTTTTTTGGCAACTTCTTTTATGGTGACAGATAAAGACACGAATTTGCCTCTCGGGATAACTCTATGCAAGTTAGCACGGCCTCAAAATACTTGAGCGAGGCCGTGTGACCACTTATAGAGAAAATTTAAGCTATTGAGTTACTACTATATCGCCTTCTTGAATATCGATTCCTGGAACAACATTTTTTATGTCAGCGGCTGAAATATCTTTTCTAGTTTCAATAATTTCAACGCTGCCGATTTCTTTGTTTTTTCTAAGAACTTTGAGCTGATTCCCCGGGCCAACGCCGGAAGCCTCGCCTAAATTTACGACTATAAACCTTTCTTCCGGATTTACAGCCAGGACTTCCCCTCTTAAGCCTTTCGCCCCTGAACCGGACTTAACCACAATCGGGGGGAGTTCAACCGAAGTTGTTTCTCTCGTTGTAACGCCAGCATCTCCTTTTATAGTTGTCCTAAGCTCTTTTTGTAATTCTTCCAGCTCAAGTGATTTACCTTTCATAACATTTTCAACGCCTGATATTTTATGCTCAAGCGTATCTCTTTTTTCGACAACATCTTTCATGTTCCCTTGCAGCGTAACCTTTTCTTTATTTAACATTACAAGCTCTCGTTTATAACCCATATTCTCGTTTCTTAACTTAGCAAGCTCTTCCATAGCAATCTTTCTCGCTTCTCTTTCGCTCACTAAGTCACGGCTCATAATATTCATGGTACGTTCTTTTATCTGCATATCTTTTTCAACCCTATCTCTTTCCTTAGTAACCTCATCTATCTTAATGGTAAGCTCTTTGTTGTTTTTATCAAATTCGGCGAGCTTCATTTTTGCTTCAGCTAACTGCTTATTTAAATCTTCAACTTTTATCTCAAGCGCTGCTTTCATCTTCACAAAATCAGCCCAATATTCTTCAGAAGCAGGCGTCGTAGGCATACTTTGCTGCATAGCAGGCTGGACAACTTGAACCGTTTCTACCTTTTGTTTTTCTTTAAGTTTTTCAACCAAAGCATCACGATCTCTGGACATATCGTCGGATTTCTTTTTCCATTCATCGCGTTCTTTGGTTATAGAATCGAGTTGAGCGCTTACAGCCTGGATTTTTTCTTCATAGCTCTGGCTTTCTCTTTCGAGTTTGCTGGTTTTATCACGAAGGGCATCTCTTTCTCTGCCTAAATCGCCTACTTCAGTGACAAGCTTTTTCTTTTCCGCAGTCAGAGCATTATTGTCTGAATAAAATTTAAAAGCGACACCAAACAAGGCTAAAATAATAACTAAAAAAATGATGGGAAAAATTTTTGCTTTATCCATTAATCACCTCCTATTCCAATACAATTATAGCACACATACTAAGGGTGTAAAGAATCTTTTTCAAAAATCGTCAAAGCCGCGCCAAGAGAAGTAGCTTTTTTGCCTAATTCCGACAAAACTATCTTGCAACCTTTTCTTGTTTCATTAAAAGAAAAAGCTTTTACGGCATCAGAGCACTCTTCAAGAAAAAATTCTCCCGCATCTTCAAACCCTCCGCCGATAATCACGGCATCCGGATTAAGTAAATTTATAAGAAAAGCCATTTTTACTCCGAGAGAAAATGCCGCTTCTTTGAGCACTTCGCGGGCTACTTTATCTTTCTTATCCGCTTCATCAAAAATATCATTAAGATATAACTCACCTGTCGGTGTTATTTTTTTTATTAATGAGCTATCTTTTCCTAAAGAAATAAGTTCTTTCGCCCTTTTTACAACTCCCAAATCCGCCGGCCATTGTTTAAAAAAAGAAAAATCTCCAAGCTGTGAGCTCATGCGCTCTTTAGCGGCCAGAAACAACTCTCCGGCCTGGCCGTCTTTACCTCTATACAATTTGCCAGAAGCTATAATGCCGCAGCCAACGCCTGAAAACATATAGACTATATTTTTTTCTTTAGGAAAATTACAAAAATGCTCAGCTATAGCTGAAGCGTTAGCGTCATTTTCAATGTTTACGGGAAAACCGAATTTCTTTTCCAGATAATCTTTCAAAGGGACTGAAATGTAGGAATAAGATGAATATTGTTTCTGCGGCCAGTAAACAATGCCTTTGTGAGTATTTACGATTCCCCCCAAAGCGAGGCCGACACCCAAGATATCCTCTTTTTTATAGTTTTTTGCTTTTGAGATTATTTCTTCGAATAGCTCGAGCAGGACCCGTATGGTTTCGTTAGCATTTATATTTTTTCGCGGTTTCTCTACTTCAAGAAGAACTTTTTTATCTTCATTAATAAAAATAGCTCTTGCGTCAAAAAGATTAAGACCTATCCCTATAGAATATTTATTTTTCACCACTCGCCTCCTCCATTTTTGCTTTTAAAAATTCTATCAAATTATGAAAGCTTTTACAATAGATTTTTTAATGAGAACATCATTTTTCCAAGCGCGTAAGCGCGCAGGAAAAATGATAGTTCGAATTAACCCCGCCGAACGTTGCAAAATTGTCAAAGAGAATTTTGCAACATTTTCTGTGAGGCGGGGTAATGGGATGCTACTCCTCCACCCTGAACTTCATCGCCCGCATTGTTTCTGAAGGCTGCGATTTCCAACGCCGATGGATCCAGCCCCATTGTTCCGGATAATCCGTTATCCACTTTTCAATAAAATGGCTTAAGTTAGCCGCATTTTTGAGAATCATTTCATCTTTGTCACTTGCTTGAATGAGGGGTTCTTCCTTAAAAATTTTTATGCAATGCTTGCCTAAACCTGTCCTATATATAAAAGCGGGTATAATTTTTGCTTTGGTACGCATAGATAGAGTGATTGGCCCTACGGGAGTTGCCGCAAGCTTTCCAAAAAACTTTACCCACACTCCGCCTGCACCAAAATTTTGGTCTATTTGCGTTATGATTATCTCATTATTACGCAAAACTCTCAACATGTTCATTACACACTCACGGCGGGGCTGGGAAAAAATACTTTTTACGCCGGCGTTTTCTCTTAAATTGTAAAGATAGTCACCGGCTTTTTCATCATGCATCGGCCTGGTGATAAAATTTACTTTATATCCACTTTGGGCAAGTTTTACACTCATGAGCGGAAAATTGCCTATGTGAGCGGTTACAAGAATAACTCCTTGTCCGGATTTTAAAGCTGCGTCAAGAAACTCCTGCCCCTCAATCTTAATACCGTCAAGCTTATCGGTATGCCTTAAAAAATAAAGCAGCTCAAACGCGCTTTGGGCCATAGAAATAAAAAAATCGCGCGTAATTTTTTTCTTTTCGTTTACGGAACGGTTAGGGAAAGCGACATCAAGGCTCTCCAAAGCAATTTTCCTGTGGCGCAAAACAGCATGATAAGCAAAATTACCCAACGCGCTGCCTAAAAAATAACTCCAGCGCAGAGAAAAGACGCCGTTTATAACCATAAACGTCCTTAAAAAGAACCAAGCCATCCTTCTGTTTATAATTTTTTTTGTTTCGCTGGACATGTTTTCCTCGCTTCACTCGGTTGGTTTACAGAAACCTGCAACCAAGACTAAGATGTTTGAAAATAGAAGATAGAGGGGCGAAAATAGGGATTAGATGTTTTTTCTATCTTCTTCTTTTTCTTATTCTATCTTCTATCCTCTATTTTCTATCTTCGTAACTCCTGGTTTCTATTTAAAGTTTATACCCAATCTTACGTAATAAATCTTTCCGCCAAATAACGTCTTCTTCTTTCTCAATTCCCTTCGGCGATAATCCGTCAACTACGCCAAGTATGCCGCGCCCTTGAGAAGTTTTGGCAACTATAACCTCTACCGGATTAGCGGTTGCGCAAAATATACGGCAAACTTCAGGAACATTTTTAATCTGATTTAAAATATTTATTGGATAAGCATCTTTTAAAATAATAAAAAAAGAATGGCCACAGCCAATACGTAAAGCATTATCAGTAGCAATTTTCTTTAATTCTTCGTCGTTACCGGATACTCTGATAAGGCACTTGCCTGACGATTCGCAAAAAGCAAAACCAAATTTCGCGTTCGGCACGCTCGTAACAATTACTTCATGGATATCTTCAACGGTTTTTATAAAATGTGCCTGGCCTAGGATAATATTTAACTCTTCTGGCTTATTAATCTTTACTAACTCCAATTCCATTGAACTTACCCCCCCCTCCATAACTACTAACATCTTTCGTCTATCGGTTGTGCGGCCCCCTTCGGGAAGGCTTCGCTCCTCGTTTCGTATATCGTAATCGGTTGCGTCTTAAAGTTTATTTTCCTTACGTTCTATGCATAACGCAACCATAACGAACATCGCAACCGCAACCGTTACGCTATTTCTTATAAGGCTCTATGTGTATATTAACCTTAGCAAAGCCAAGTTGCTCCTTTAGAAGCGCGCTTAACTTATGCGATATCGCGTGGCTTTCTTCAAGCGGAGTCCCCTTTTCAAACTGTAAATGAAAATTTACTATGCTTATATTTTCCACAGTAATAATTTCTGTACCATGAAAATCTTTTGTGTATTTATTTTTTTTCACAAAATCACGGATTGCTTTTTCAAGAATTAATTTCTCAGCCGCCTGGGCTCTATGTTTTAAATCCATATGCACTACGCATCTGCCAAGTTTTTCAGAATGAATTTTTTTCTCAATGCTATCAGCAACACTATGAGCTTCTTCCAAGGAAAGTGCCGGGCTCATTTCTATATGTAAAGATATGACCCGGTTATCCCCGTAAGAATGAATTTCGATATCATGCACACCCTCAACAAACTTAAAGGACGATGCTATATTTTTTACTTTATTATAAAACTCAACCGGCGCGCGTTTGCCTATTAAGTTATCCGTAAATGTCCTAAGCATGTTGTATGACCAATAAATTATAAGCAAGGCGATTAGGAGCCCGATTATGGAATCTACGTAAGTAAACCCAAGTTTTACAAATACAAGCCCAAAGGCGACAAGAAAGGTGGTAATGCAATCAGTATAGTGATGAAACGCATCAGCTTCGAGAATTTGTGAAGATGCTTTTTTAGAAACGACTTGTGTTATGTAGCCCAAAAATAATTTCACTATACCTACAGCAACCATAACGCCAACGATGAAAAAATTCATCGTAATGGCTTTCGGGTGGATTAATCTTAAAAATGAATCTTTTAAAAAAGTAAGCCCGATTAAAACAAGCAGCAAAGATATAATTATTCCACCAACATCCTCTATCCTGCCGTGGCCAAAAGGATGTTCTTTGTCGGCAGGCTTCTTGCTTAAATTTAAACTAAAGACAACTACGCCCGTAGCAACAATGTCCCGCAGGCTATCAACGGCGTCGACAATTATAGAAATACTTCCCGAAGACATGCCCACTATAAATTGTGCGACAGCCAAAACAGCATTAACAAATATGCTAAGCCAACTTACCTTTAAAGATAGTGAATGATAATTTTCCATTTCAGTCTCGTTTGGCTAGATTGGTTTATAGAAACCTGGAACCAGAATTAAGATGCTTGAAAATAGAATATAGAAGGGTGAAAATAGAAGTTAGATTTTTTCTATCTTATTCTTTCTATTTTCTATCTTCTATCCTCTATCTTCGTAACCCCCGGTTTCTTTAATAACATAACTAAAACCAGGAAAGCCATGCACAAATAAACAAAAACTTCGCCCCATTTATTATACAATGTTCTTTGCGCATTTAAAGGCAAATCAAAATTAAGCGTACCGGGAATATCCACGTCTTTATTTTGATAATTTAGTTTATGAATATCACCTTTATAGGAAACCCAACCGCTTATACCGGTGTTGGCACATCTGGCTATGGATATTCTATTTTCTACGGCCCGCAAAACAACCATGCCTAAATGCTGGTTAGCCTCAGGATTGCCTCCATACCAGGCATCATTGGTAATATTTATCAGAAAATCACTTTGTTTCGAAAATTTGGTCACAAACAATGGAAAGATATCTTCAAAGCAAATCAGCACGGAAAATTTTTTATCTTTATAGGAAAAAACTTTATATTCTTTGCCTCTTGACGTATCGCCTATTGAGTTGATCACATCTATAAAAGAAAATAAATTTCTTAAAGGGATATACTCTCCAAACGGAACAAGTTTTATTTTACGGTAAATACCGATAAATTCAGCGTCTTTACCAAAGAACATAGTGGCGTTATAAAAGCTATCCCCCTCTGAGGTGACAACTCCGATAAGCGCGGCCCTGCCTATCTCTTTTATAAAAGTACGAAGTAAATCATAATTCGCATCGCTAACGACAAGCGGCCATGAGGCTTCCGGAAAAATAACCAACGAATCT
>JBAYMZ010000022.1:0-11058 GCA_041663385.1 Candidatus Omnitrophota bacterium | reverse complement strand
GAAGAAGAGGAAGAAGAAGAGCCAGATTAATCCGGAAAGTAGATTATTTTTTTCGTCTTTATAAATCCAAATCGCTACCGGCAGCCAGATTGCGAGACCTAAGATGATTCCCAGCAAGGATACAGTTAAAGTATTAAGTGGTTGGGTAATAATTTTATTCTTGGTTAGTTGGGTTATAATCATCGGTGGTATGATTTCCATCAGGCCGCGTAATACACCAGAAGCCAACACAAGCAATACTAGAGATTTATACTTCTTCATTTTGCAATCCTCCAAAAGGGTTTTAGTAGGTAGTTATTATATTTTATACGCCTAAATCAAATTATATCGTATCATTATTAAAATAAAAGTAAAATGTGTATATCGCTATATTTTACCTATAATTCTACCTAATATTTGCTATAATAACTGCAGCCGCAGATGTCTCAGGTAGAAATCGCAGCTAACACAGATGAAAAACATTTATCTAGAAGTCGAATATCTTGGCACTAATTACTTTGGTTTTCAACTTCAAGGCAAAGCTGGTAAAAGAGAAATTACGGTCCAGGAAGTTCTGCAGAGGGCCATACGTAAACTTTTTAAGCGCAAAATCAAGATAGTTTACGCTTCAAGAACTGACCGGGGAGTTCATGCCAAGGCTCAGGCCGTAAACTTCAAAGTTGATAATAATATTCCCGTTAAAAATATTAAAAAAGCCCTGAATACTTTCCTGTCCTCTGATGTCAGAATAAAAAAAGTAAAAATTGTTCCGGATAGTTTTCATTCCCGTTTTGGGGCAAAATCAAAAATCTACCGTTATTCTATAATGAATAAACCAGAACCCACTGTTTTTCTTTCGGCTTTTTCCTGGCACGTTGCAAAACCACTGGATATTTCTAAAATGCTGCGTATTGCCAAAAAGATAGAAGGCGTAAAAGATTTTTCTTTATTCGCAAAAGAGCCAAATACTTATGAGACTTGCATAAGGGATCTTAGGGCAATTTCTATAAAAAAATCCAAAGGGTTGGTTTGTATCGATCTTGAGGCCAGCGGTTTTTTATGGAATATGGCAAGAAATATTGTTACCTTTCTTGTGAAAACCGGCAGCGGCGAAATTGGCTTTAATGAGGCGGTCGAGATTCTGGAGAATAAGAAAAAATATGTTAATCGTCCGGCGCCAGCCGGAGGTTTATGCCTGATAAAGGTTAAATATTAGTATAGATTTTTTAAGCTCAAATGATATAATTGCAACAAATGTAGATGGTAGTTAGTAATTTGTAGTTTGTCTAAATAAAACTACATGTTTTTATCCAACTAACTACTAACGACAAACTACTAACTACTAAATTTGGAGGAACAACTGGTGAAAAAGCTATTCATTTTACTACTTATTGGGATTATGTTTACTGCAAGCGGCTGTTACACTCTTCGTAAAAAATTTATACGCAAGAAGAAGGTTCAAACTGAAGAGCCGGTTTATGTAAATTTTAAAGATTACCCTAATAAGCCTAGTCGTGAAGCCTATGTTGATTATTTTGTATTTACGAATGGCTGGCTTGATGATTTAACCGAATCCCTGCGAATTGAAAGGGTAAACAGAGGTTATAATAATAAGAGAGAAAAACGTGCCATAAACGAAGCAATTAAGAATCTTGAGCAGATAATTGCATTTTATAATCAGGAAGGAAAAGAAAAAATTTATCCAATATATAAAGATTTGGTGGCGATGCGGGATAAGATGGAAAAAGACCCTAATATGAGCCCTATGGAACGCGCTCGTATTTTACAAAGAATCGATCATTGCCGTCGGGAATTTGAAGGTGAGTTTAACTATCGCCAGGCAGAGAAGTGGATGCAGTAGTGTAAACTCTAAATCCGAAACTCTAAAAAAATCCGAAACTACAAATCACGAAACGCTCAAAGCTTCATTTTAGGCATCTATGAAAAATCTGGGTTTAAAAACTTTCGCTCTTGGTGTGCTGGGCACTAACAGTTATGTTGTCTACGATAAAGAAACGCGAAACGCGTTTATAATAGACGCGCCCTGGCCGTTTGACGAGATTAACCAGTTTATAGAAAAAGAAAAACTAAATGTTATTTTTCTTCTGCTTACGCATGGCCATTTTGACCATATCGGAGGCTTACGGGGCCAGTTTTTTCCTTTCGCCGTGCATAAAGACGATGACCAGCTTCTCAAGAATTCCGTGATGAACGGTTCGATTTATTTTAATTCATCGGTTAAAATTGATAGAGATGCGAATTTTTTTTTAGAAGAAAAAACGCCCATTAAATTTGATTCATTCGCGCTTGATATTTTGCATACCCCTGGCCATACCCCCGGTTCGGTTTGTATTAAAATCGGCAACTGGTTATTTAGCGGAGATACAATATTCCTTGGTACAGTAGGTAGGACAGATACTCCGCTTGGTTCATGTGAATCTTTGAAAAAATCAATCGATGATAAAATTATTGGTTTACCTGAAGATACGATAATTTATCCCGGGCATGGCGCTCCCACTACAATAGAAAGAGAGTTGCAGGAAAACCCTTTTTTAAAAAAATAAATGAAAATCTATTGTGAGGCTTTTAATGACTACCTTAAAGTGGAGAAAGGGCTGTCGCAAAATTCCGTTCTTTCCTATAATCAGGATTTGAAAAAATACGTTGAGCATCTTGCGAGTTCCGGCATAACCGAACCTGCCAAAATAACATCAAAGGATATATCTAACCTTTTATTCGCTTTACGCGGAAAAATTTCCGTTTCAAGTATTTCGAGGATGCTTTCCACGATAAAAAGTTTTCACAAATTCCTGGTGCGGGAAAAGATTATTTCTACTAATCCGGTAGAATTCATAGAATCACCCAAACTTGAGAAAAAGATCCCGTCTTTTTTTACCTTTGAAGAGGTAAATAGAATACTTAAAGAGCCGAATCTGAAAAACTATCATGGCATAAGAGACAGGGCTATTATTGAGATTATGTATGCGACGGGTTTACGTGTTTCAGAGGCATCATTTTTAAAAATTTCAGATATAAATCTTGAGTTGGGGTTTATTAAGTGTAAAGGTAAGGGTTCTAAGGAAAGGCTTGTTCCCTTGGGTAAGGTTGCCGAAGGGTTCGTGCAAAAATATATTGCCGAAGCCCGCCCAAAATTTTTAGGTAAAAAAATATCGCAATATCTTTTCTTGGCGCAAGGCGGCCGCCGGCTTAGTCGCCAGAGCATCTGGAAAATGATAAAAAAAACTGTACGGCTTTGCGGTATACGCAAAAAAGCAAGCCCGCATACTCTCAGGCATTCATTCGCCACGCATCTTTTAGAGCGGGGAGCTGATTTGCGAAGTGTGCAGGAGATGCTTGGGCATTCAAGCATAATCACAACGCAAATTTATACGCATATAAATCAGACGCGGTTAAAAGAGATACACGGGAAATTTCATCCAAGAGCGCATTAATCCCTCGCAGAAATCTCTGGGTGTAGAATGTATTTGCGGATTTCTGCTCGGGAGGAAGCCCCAGGTTTTATGCTGGGGGAGGCTTCACTATGATTAATAAATTGAAAAATTTAACTTCTGAATCAAGCCGCCTTCTTGAATCGTTTTCTCAGTTTGCCATTCTTGAGGGTGTAAAAATTTATCTAGTCGGCGGAGCAGTAAGGGATTTGATGCTCGGCCGTAAAACTTTTGATTTGGATATAGTGGTGGAGGGTGACGCGATAAAATTTGCGCATAAATTTGCCGAGAAAAATAAAAAGAAATTTAAAAAACACCATGCTTTTGGCACGGCTACGGTTTATTTTGATAGTTACCATGTTGATTTAGTAACAGCGCGCAGCGAGACTTACGCGTTTTCCGGAGCACTCCCCAAGGTTAGCCCGGCATCTTTGAAAGAGGATTTGTTTCGCAGGGATTTTACGATTAACGCAATGGCTGTAAGCTTAAATCAGGCCGATTACGGAAAATTGGTTGATTTTTACGGTGGCGAAAAAGATTTAAAAAGCGGCTTGGTCAGGGTTCTTCATGAAAAAAGCTTTATGGATGACCCTACCAGAATACTAAGAGCAGTAAGATTTGAGCAGCGTTTTTCTTTTAAAATAGAGCGTAATACTTTAAGGTTTCTCCAGCAGGCTGTAAGCTGTGAAGCGTTTGATTTTGTTAATCCTCACCGGCTAAGGGAAGATTTAATATTTATATTAAAAGAACCTGAGCCGTATAAATATATTGCCAGATTATCTCAGCTAAAAGCTTTATTCTTTATCGATAAAAAACTTCAAATAAATAAAAAAGACGCTTTGCTTTTTGGCAGAATAGATAAGGCGGTTTGTTTTTATAAAAAAACATTTAAGTTTCATAGGAATCTTGATGAATATATTTTAAACTTAAGTGCAATTTTAATTAAACTTCCAAAAAATAAAGTAGCGGCATTTATGGAAACTTTCGGTTTTAAGAAAGGGGATAGGCTGCGTATACTTGCGATTTGTGATAATCTTGCCGGGGCAAAAAAGTTAAATAAAAAAAACCTGCCGCATAAGATTTATCAATTTTTAAACCCTTTGAGCTTTGAAAGCATAGTGTTTTTTTATGCTTACCATAACCATAAAGGTATCAGAAAGCAGATAGGTTTTTTTCTTAATCATTTAAGCGTAATGCGCCTGAAATTAAAAGGCCATGATTTCAGGCAAATGGGTTTTGCACCGCTTACTTTATATGGGAAATTGTTTGAGAAATTATTGCATGTAAAAATGGATAAGGGCCTTGAAACAGTTGAAGAAGAGGCCAAAGCGGCAAAGGCGATATTTAAAAGATTATCCCGATTCAAACATTGCTAATTACTTTACTTTAGGCTATAATCTAACGTTCTTAAAAAGAAACCAGAGGATAGAAAATCGAAGATAGAAAATAGAAGAAAAGAAAGGCAAAAAAAAATCAAACTTCTATTTCCGCCCATCGATTTTCAAAATATTTACTATTACTGTTTCATAAATATAAAACACTATGTCGTTAAGAATGGAAAAAATCAATAGCGAGATACAAAAACAGATTATGGATATATTCCAGAAAGAAGTGGATGATCCAAGAATCGGGATTATTTCTGTCACAAAGGTTGAAACAACGTCTGATTTAAAAGAAAGTAAGATTTATTATAGTGTGCTTGACGATGCAATGCAGGAAAGAGTAAAGAATATGCTTGAATCAATGAACAAATTTATCCGCGTACATTTAGGCAAAAGAATAAAAATCAAGATTTTACCGGAACTGCGGTTTGTGTTGGATGATTCAATAAAATATAGCGTTGATATATACAAAAAAATAGAAGAGATTAAGGAAGAAGAAAATAAACATAAAAATCCCGAATAAAATATGCAAAACGCTTTAAAAGAAATAGCTGATAAAATAAAGAGCAGCAAGAGTTTTCTTATCACCGCGCATGTCAGCCTTGAAGGTGATGCTTTGGGGTCAGAACTTGCCACGTACGCTTTGCTTAAGAAACTCAAAAAACGGGTTGTTGTTTATAACAATGACCATACCCCGCCGATTTATAAATTTCTCCCTCATTCGAAAGTAATAAAAACCAATCTTACGGAAGAAAAATTTGATGTTGCGTTGGTGCTTGATTGCTCCGATTCTTCACGCGCCGGCAAAGTTAAAGATTATTTAAGCCGGGTCAAATGCATAATAAATATTGATCACCATATCAGTAATACTTTTTTTGGAGATATAAATTGGGTTGATTCCAAGGCAAGCTCAGCTTGTCAGATGCTTTACAAGCTTTGCGAAAAAATGAAGATAATGGATGAGCATATTGCTTTGTGTTTATATACCGGGATTTTTACCGATACAGGAAATTTCACCTATACCAATACTACAAAAGAAACGCATAGAATAGTGGCAGAGCTTATGCATTATGGTGTTAGCCCGCGGCTTATTTATGAGAATGTGCACAGCCTTTGTGAAGACAAAGATTTGAAGTTTATCGGTAAGATAATTTCAGGTCTCCGGTTTGATTCTTCAAAAAAAATATGCTGGGCGAGTATAGATAAATGGGAAGACAAAGATTATGACCTTACCGAGGTAATTTTTTCGTTTATGCGTCTCTTAAAAGGGGTTGAGGTCCTGATTCTTTTTAAAAAAGTAGAGAAAGATAAGATAAGGGTAAATTTTCGTTCCCGGCCAAGCGTTGATGTGAATAAAATCGCCAAATTTTTCGGTGGCGGAGGGCATAAGAGCGCAAGCGGTACAACCATAGAAACAGGCCTTAAGCAGGCAGAAAGGGAAGTTGTTTCCTTTGTTAAAAGATATACCAACAAATTGAAATAATTATGGCTACGATAATTAAAAACGACAGCAAAGACGGGCTTATCCTTGTAGCAAAACCCGGGAACATGACATCACACGATGTCGTTGATTGTGTGCGTAGAAAATTAGGAACACGCCGGGTTGGGCATGCCGGGACGCTTGATCCGCTTGCTGAAGGGCTTTTAATTATTCTAGTAGGGAAATACACGAAGTTATTCCCAAGATTCGCCAGCTTTGATAAAGAATATTTAGGGATGCTTAAACTCGGTGAAATTACCACAACCGGCGATTGCGCGGGAGAAATTATAAAGACACAAGGCTATTCGTCAATTACCGAAGAACAAATAAGAAAAGCCTTTTCATTATTTGAGGGTGAAACAGAGCAGGTTCCGCCAATGGTTAGCGCGATAAGGGTTGGAGGAAAAAGGCTTTATGCCCTTGCTCGTAAGGGGATAACCATCGAGAGGAAAGCACGTAAAATAAACATCTATTCTCTTGTGATTTTAAATATTTCATTACCCTTTGTAGAATTCCGTGTCCGTTGTTCAAAAGGAACTTATATAAGAAAACTTGCAGAGGATATCGGTGAAGCACTTTCTTGTGGCGCTCATATTATTAAAATTAAAAGGCTTGCTATCGGGCCTTTTAAACTTGAAGATGCAATTGGTTTAGATGACATAAATGAAAGTCATCTACAGAAAAATACTTTCTAAAAGAATAGAGTGTGTAGCTTCAATAGGTGTTTTTGACGGTGTGCACCTTGGCCACAAATTCATTCTGGAAA
This sequence comes from Candidatus Omnitrophota bacterium, assembly GCA_041663385.1. GTDB lineage: Bacteria > Omnitrophota > Gorgyraeia > Duberdicusellales > 4484-171 > JAJYOP01. Next base: position 4,002 of record JBAYMZ010000022.1, on the reverse strand, counting down.
AATTAAGAGAAAAATCCAGAGAGCTAAAACTTCCATCCCTGGTAGTTACGTTTGATATCCACCCTCAAACATTGCTTCAAAAAAGAAATCCTAAAATACAAAAACCATTCCCCGGTTTTCTCACTGATTTGAAAAGCAAAGCTAAATTTCTTGAGCGGGAAGGCATTGATTATGTTTGGTTTTTAAAAGTAAGCAAATCGCTGCTTGGGCTTTCCGGTAAAGAATTTTTAGACTATCTTTTTGGCCGTTTCAAAGTTAAATATATTATTGTCGGAGAAGATTTTCGTTTTGGGCATAATGGCAAATCAAATATACGGTATCTTGAAAGGATTTCCCGGCAATATGGTTTTGGTGTCATGGTTTTAAAAAAAATCGAAAAAGCAAAAAATACCATAAGCAGTTCTTTGATCAGGCGGCTTATAAAAAAATCTCACTTTACGAAAATAGAAAATTTTCTGGGAAGAGAGTTTTATATCGAAGGTAAAGTTATCAAAGGAATTGGCTATGGAAGAAAATTGGGGTTTCCCACGGCAAATCTTGATTGTGACGGGTATGTAATACCGAAAGAGGGGGTATACGCGGCGCGTATTGAGTTGAATAAAAAACACTATCTTTCCGCGGTTAATATCGGAGTAAGGCCAACAATGTTTAAAAATACGGCGCAAACGCTGGAAGTGCATATTCTGCATTTTAAAAAAAATATTCTAGGAAAAAAAATCAGAATAAGCTTTATTAAAAAACTAAGAGATGAAAAAAAATTTTCTTCAGAAAATGAATTGAAACAGGCAATCGCAAAAGATATAGCCCATATAAAAGCGCATTATAAAATATAAATTATTTTTTATTATCCCGCTATTTTTAAAGAACCGTAAAGATTGCTTCCTTCTGATTTCTTATCCGCTGTAATTATAATCTTTTAATTTCTATCCATAGTAGTACTTAATTGGGGTAGCCACAACTTATTGGGGTTAAGAGATTTATCGCTCAAAATGCCTTGACAAATACGCAGTGGAGAACTATATTTGTATTGTGGTATAAAGTGGAGGAAAGTGGAATGTGGTACGGAGAATATACACATACGTTAGATAGTAAAGATAGATTTGTTCTACCGGCAAAATTCAGAGAAAAAATCAGGGCCCTCGAGAAAAAGAATTTTTATATAACCCGTGGCCTCGAAGGCTGTCTTTTTATGTTCTCTCAGAATGTCTGGGAGGTTCTTTCGGAGAAGTTAAAAGCTGTATCTTTTACGAAGCAGGAAGGCCGGTCGTTTAATCGCCTGTATTTCAGCGGTGCGCAGGAAATTGAAATTGATTCGCAAGGTAGAATTTTCATTCCAAGTTATCTAAAAGAGTTTTCTCAGATTAAGAGAGAAATAGTGATAGTCGGAGTAGGGGACAGGATTGAAATCTGGGATAAGACTAAATGGAAGGAATTTTACCAGGAAAATAAAAAAAATTTTGACCGGCAAGCCGAGAATCTTTTTTAGTGAACACATCATTTTTGCAAGTGCCAAGCACGCCGGAAAAATGATAGCGTGAACTATCCCCGAGCGAAACGAGCGGGGGAAATGAAATTAGTTGTGTAGATAAAAAATACCAAATTTTTGTGAAATATATTTGTAATCCATAAATTTAAGTGTAAAATATATGATGAACTATACAAATACAGAAACAATTGAAATGACAGAAATTTTGCATTACCCGGTTTTATACAGAGAGGCTATAGAATTATTAGATATCAAAAATAAAAAAGTTATAGTTGACTGTACGCTCGGGGCTGCTTCCCATGCTTTAAAGTTTTTTGAGGTTATGCCCCAAAACGCGTTTTTTATTGGCATTGATAAAGACAAAGAAACATTAAATTATGCCAATGAGAAACTCAAAGCTTTTGATGGCAGATACGCACTTGTTAAAGGCGATTTTTCAACTATCGATACGATTTTAAAAAATCTACAGATAGTCGGCGCCGATGCTATTTTCTTTGATTTAGGCATTTCTATGTATCAGTTAAAAGACAGTGAAAGAGGATTTAGTTTTGTTAAGGAAGGGCCTCTTGATATGCGCATGGATAAAGATTCTTTTCTTAGCGCGTATGATCTGGTTAATAATTTAAGTGAAGGCGAGCTCGAAAGTATTTTTAAGAAATTTGGCGAAGAACGCTATTCAAGAAAAATAGCGCATAAAATTATTGAGAGAAGAAAGCAAGCCCCGATATCCAAGACAACAGAGCTTGCTGAAATAGTTACGAAAGCCGTGCCGGGCTCAAGTTTAAAATATCGTATACATCCGGCGACAAGAGTTTTTCAGGCGCTGCGTATTGCTGTAAATAGAGAGCTTGAGGTTTTATCTCCAAGCCTGGAAAAAGCAATTAGTTTATTGAACAAGAATGGCCGTATTGGTGTTATTTCGTTTCATTCATTAGAAGACAGGATAGTCAAGCAAGCATTTAAAGAATATAGTTCGCGGAATGTTTTAAGAGCGGTTACTAAAAAGCCCGTTGTTGCCAGCGGAGTTGAACTAAAAGAGAATATAGCTTCTCGTTCAGCAAAGCTGCGGGTTGCAGAAAAAATTTAAATCAACATGAAGAAAAGACATTTGGTTATTTTTGGCGTTTTTTTATTTCTTGCAAGCCTGCTTTTCTTGCATCAAAAAATCCTCATTTATGTCGAAGCTTACCGCTTAAGCAAAAACCATCGTTTGTATAACGAGCTTGTTGATAAGAGAGATTATCTTAAATATAATCTGACGAAAGAGACATCTGTGACTAAGATTAATCAGTGGGCGGAAAAAAATAAGTTTTTACCCGCTGAGAAGGTTCTTGCTTTGAACCTCCGCAAGGAAACACCTGTCAAATCGGTAAGTAAAATATCGCTTGCGCTCAATCAGTTGATGGGTATTTCGAGTGGTTCTGTAACGGCTCTCGCTGGTGAAAAAGAAGAATAGTTTCAAGTTTATTTTTTAAACGGGTTTTTACTAATTTAAAATAGAATTTCTGCCAATTTTTCTTTAAATAAACGTGAAAACAAGGGATAATCTTAGAGCAAAGTATATTTATGCATTCTTTGCTGTTTTTTTTGTCATCCTTTTCCTCAGAATATTCTACCTTCAGGTTTTTCAAAAAAACTTTTTTCAGGAATTAGCTCAAAACCAATATTATCGCCTTATCCCTTTATCCGGTAAGCGCGGAACTATTTTTGATTCTAAAGCGCGAATCCTGGCCACAGAGATAACTACCCATTCTATTTTTGCGGACCCTTCGTTGATAAAAGATAAAGTGCTTGCCGCCGAACTCCTGTCGCAAGCGCTGGATATTCCAAAAGCAAATATCAAAGAAAGAATCGAACGCAAAAAAAGATTTGTTTGGCTTAAGCGTAAAATTTCCTGGGCCCAAAAGGAAAAAGTAAAAAATTTGAAAATAAAAGGAGTGGGGTCGATAAGGGAGCGTAAAAGATTCTATCCCCAGGAGGTATTGGCCTCTACGTTGTTAGGGGTAACAGATATAGATAATAAAGGGCTTGATGGCCTGGAATTGTATTATGATTCTTATTTGAGAGGTAAAGACGGTTTAGTCAGGGTCCTGCAGGATTCCGCGTCACGAGAGGTTATACTTACTCCGCAAATAATAACACCGCAAGAGGGCCGCGATATAATTTTGACGATTGACAGTCAATTGCAATATTGGGTTGAAAATTATCTTGAAGAAGCTATAAAAAAGTTCAGGGCAAAAGAAGGCACGATTATTATAATGAACGCGCGAACCGGTGAGATACTTGCGCTGGCTGATTACCCTAATTTTAATCCAAACAGCGCGAGAGGCTTCTCTCCCGATTTAATGAGAAACAAATCTGTGTGCGACATGTTTGAACCGGGCTCAGTATTTAAGATGGTTACCCTGGCTGCCTCCATTGAAGAGAAAAAATTTTTTGATAATAGCATAGTTTTTTGTGAGAATGGTTCTTATAAAATACCTGGGACCACGTTGCATGATTATCATCCTTACGGT
>JBAYMZ010000021.1:0-11134 GCA_041663385.1 Candidatus Omnitrophota bacterium | reverse complement strand
TGCCATCGGATGTTTTGCTAAAGCCGGCTGCATGCCTTTCCACACCTGGGTTCCTGATGTAGCAGAAAAGGCAAGTGTGCCGGTAGTTGCCTACTTACCAGCGTCCTTAGATAAGCTTTTAGGAATTTATCTTTTAGCGAGAATTGCCAAAGATTCCTTTGTTCTAAATGACACGGCTAAAATTATTTTACTTTGCGCCGGAAGCATAACAATTATTTGCGCGGTAATGATGGCACTTATCCAGCATAACATAAAACGGCTGCTCGGTTATCATGCAGTTTCACAAGTCGGATACATGGTGCTTGGCATTGCCTGTGTTTCACCGCTTGGATTTGCCGCAGGCCTGTTCCATATGATCAATAATTCGATATACAAATCCTGTTTGTTTTTGGATGCTGGCAACATTGAAAAAAGAACCGGCACAACAGACCTTGAACAATTAGGGGGATTAGGTAAATTCATGCCGCTAACTTTCATTACCACAATGATTGCGGCTTTATCAATTTCCGGAATTCCACCGCTAAACGGGTTCATCTCTAAATGGATGGTTTATCAGGGCTTAATAGATTTCATGAATTCAGCCTCATCGCCAATTTTGAAATTAACAATCGCCTTGTCGTTAATGCTTGCTTTAATCGGTTCTGGGCTGACGCTTGCCTCATTCTTAAAAATAATTTCCGGGGTGTTTCTGGGAAATCCTAAAAAAGAGGTAAAAGAGGTAGGTTTTTCTCTTTTATTTGCTCCGGTTATTCTTTCTTTGCTTTGTATAATTTTCGGCGTATTCGCTTATTCGACCATTTTAAAATCTCTACAAAAAATTACAGGAAGTTTTGCGGAGCTTGGATTTTGGCAGCCTCAACTCGCGACAAGCCTGATTATTATCGGATTAATTTTTGGAGTAATTGTTTTTATGATCATGAAGAAAAAAATAAGAACCAGTGATACGTTTATCGGAGGCGAAGCGCTGATGCCGGAAGAAGATGTGAAAATGGTCGATTTTTACAATACAATCAAAGAAATGCCTCTACTAAAAAGCGCTTATCGCCTGGCTGAAGAAAAAATATTTGATATCTATGATGTGCTTAAACAAATAGCTTTTTTTATGATCCGGTTTCTGCGCTATTTACATAATGGCGTATTGTCTACCTATTTAGTCTGGTGCCTGTTGGGCGTTGTAGGATTATTTTTTTATTTATTTAAATAATATGATCGAAGTAAATCTTTTATTAATTTTTATTATCATTGGTGCTTTAGTAGCCATTAACGTAAAGGACCTACTTTCTGCGGTGGTTGCCGTAGGAGTGAGCGGCTTGGGGCTCTGCATAACCTTTCTAACACTAAAAGCTCCAGATTTAGCCATTACTCAGCTGGTAGTTGAAATCTTGTGCCTGGTAATTTTAATCCGGGCAACCACAAGAGAGGATTTACCATTTTCTAGATCAGGGCGCTGGCTTTTTAACACCTTAGCGACCTTTGTTTTCTTGGCTATCTTTCTTTACGCAGGCTACCAAGCTTTAAATAGCCTGCCGATTTTTGGCAATCCTACCATGCGCGTATCTGAATTCTACCTTACTGAAGGTAGATTAAAGACTCACGCCGTAAACCTGGTTTCCGCGATAAATTTAAATTTCCGGGCCTATGACACATTAGGCGAAGCCACGGTTTTGTTTGCCGCGGCAATCGGAGTAATGACAATAATGCGTAAAAAATCTCGAAAAAAAATTGAAGAGAGGGATGAAAGTGAAAAGTAAATCCAATGATAAAGGGATGAGCTTGATTGTTAAAACCATTACCCGCATCCTTGTCGGCTTGATCCTTATTTATGGAATTTATATTATTTTATACGGGCATATTTCTCCTGGAGGAGGCTTTGCCGGAGGATTTATCGTCGCGCTTTCTTATATTCTTTTTATGCTTGCTTTCGGAAAAGAAGAAATATTAAAAAGAATTCCGCAAAAAATGATTTCTATATTCGAAAGCTTAGGTGCAATTATGTTTTTAGTTATTGCTCTGCTTGGCTTTACCGGCGGCTACTTCTTTTCCAATTGGCTACCTAAAGGTGTGCCCTTTAAATTTCTTTCTGCCGGGACCATACCGATTTCAAACATCGCGCTTGCACTGCTTGAGGTATCACTTGGCTTATTTGGAATATTCTTAGTCTTAGTCTTATTGAAATTTGCCCCAAAAAAGATTTCTCAAACAGACGGGGAAGGGGAATAAAATGATGACTTATTTTTTATGCTTAGTACTATTTTGTGTAGGATTATACGCGATTGTCAGAAAGAGAAATATTATAAAAATCATCATCGGCATTGTAATCTGCGAATATGCGGTTAATCTTTTTCTTGTGCTCTTTGCCTATAAAATAAATGGCCGGTCGCCTTTATACTCTCCAGACCAGGAAATTACAACCATGGCTGACCCGCTTCCTCAAGCGCTGGCACTGACTTCGATAGTAATCGGATTAGCCACGACAGCCTTGCTTGTAGGCATGGCCATCAGGCTTTACGAAAAATACGGAACATTTGATATAACAAAAATAAACCATTTAAAAGGCTAATATGAAACTAATTCCTTTATTTGTTATTTTACCACTCGCAGCTGCTTTTCTGATTTCGCTTTTAGGCAAGCAGAAAAGATTTTTTTGCGACATCGCTTCAGCTTCAATTACGTTTATTCTTTTTGTTATCTCCCTGGCAACAATCTTCAATATAAATTCGCAAATACTGCCTATGATTTATAAAGTTGGCGGTTGGCTGCCACCCATGGGCCTGCCTTTGGTGGTAGATAATCTAACCGCCTTTATGCTTTTAATTGTTAATTTCATCGCCTTCATCGTCAGCCTATATTCCATAAACTATATGGAAAAGTTTACCGCTAAGCTTAAGTTTTATACATTATTTCTGCTTATGCTCGGAGGAATGAATGGCGTGCTTATTAGTGGCGATATTTTTAACCTTTATGTCTTTTTTGAGCTCGCCTCAATCGCAAGTTATGCCTTGGTTGCCTATGGAAATAAAGCCGAGGAGCTGGAAGCCGCCTTCAAATATATGGCGATGGGCGCTGTGGGTTCGCTTTTTATACTTTTGGGAATAGCCTTCCTTTATTCAAACGCTTCAACTTTAAATATGGCTGATTTATCGCAAGTCCTATCCGCGCAAGGAACGAACAAAGCAGTTACCTTCGTGGGCATTCTGTTTATTCTCGGATTTGGCATAAAAACAGCAATCGTGCCTTTTCACGCCTGGCTTGCTGACGCTTATCCTGCCGCGCCTGCGCCGATTTCCGCCATGCTTGCCGGAGTTGTAACTAAGTCTTTAGGGATATACAGCATTGTCCGTATATTTTTTAATATTTTTGGGGTTAACCCCTCATTTTTAAACCTGCTTATGTTTTTAGGCGCTCTCTCTATAATTGTCGGCGGATTGCTTGCCCTGGGTCAGACGGACACAAAACGAATGTTTGCTTATTCATCGATAAGCCAGGTAGGTTACATAATTTTAGGTTTAGGCATAGGGACACCGCTGGGAATTTTAGGTGCGTTGTTTCATTTATTTAACCATTCTATGTTCAAATCTTTGCTTTTTTTAAATTCCGGAGCCATTGAATACGCAACCGGAACAAGAAACCTGGAAAAACTCGGGGGGCTACGCGAAAAAATGCCAGTAACCGCGAACACATCCTTAATCGCGTCCATGGCTGTTTCAGGCATACCTCCGTTTAATGGTTTTTTTAGCAAGCTCTTAATTATTTTCGCCTGTATTAAAAGCAATCATATCGGTTACGGCATTTGGGCGATAGTCGGCAGCGTTTTAACGATTTCTTATTTTATGAAATTTCAAAAAAATGCTTTTTTCGGCCCGCTTCCCAAAGAATTAAAAGACGCAAAAGAAGTTCCGTTTTTAATGCAAGCCTCAATGATAATTCTCTCTATTGTTTGCCTGCTTGGCGGAATGGTTATGCTGCCAAAAATCAGTAATTATTTTACTGAACCGGCAAAGACGGTTTTAGTTCAAGGAAAGGATTATTCGAATTTAATCTTTAAGGTATTAAATGAGAAGTAAATTAATATTATTTATCGTTGGTTTTATTGTTTGGTGCCTGCTGCGCTTTCCTCCTGATTTACAGCACATACTCCTGGGAATCGTCGTGGCCCTCTTAGTTGCCTTTCTGCTGGGTGATTTATTCACCAACCGGCCGGCACTGCTTTTCAAACCACAAAGATATTTATGGGCCTTATATTTTATACCTGTATTTATCTGGGAATGTGTTAAAGCTAACCTTGATATCGCCAAATATATTATTTCTCCCAAATTGCATTTAAAACCCGGGATTATAAAAATAAAAACCTCACTGGAAACAGATACTGCCTTAACTTACCTGGCAAATATAATCACTTTAACCAGAGGAGCCATAACTGTTGATGTAGATAAAGAAGGCGGGTTTTTATATTTACATTGCATCGAAGCTGACAAAAATAAAGAAACCGTAAATTCAGCGATTAACAGATTTGAAAATATCTTAAAAAGGATTCTTGAATAACATGAACCCAGCCCTTCCAATAAAAGCAAAAGTACCTTTGGAAGAGCTGGGCAAAAGCAATAGTTTATTAAAAAAATGTTCCAAAAAAGGAAGGGCTGGGTGAAAACAACACGTTACTTTATCGGCGCTTTATTGTTACTGGCTATCGTGGGTATACTTTTGTTTTTTCCGCTGCAAATCCTGATTTACCCGGGTTTACCGCTTTTGGGCGTTTTAAAAAGAGGGATGGGCATTATTCTTTTATGCGCATTCTTTTGTCTTTATCGGGTTTTGCGCGGGCCGGGAGCCGCGGATAGAATTGTCGGCATGGATATGCTGGGAATTTTAATTGTCGGGATATGCGCCATTTTGAGTATCAGCACAGAAAGAAGCTGGTATATGGATGTCGGTATTGCCTGGGCGCTGCAAAGTTTTATTTCCACCTTGGCTTTTACCAAGTTTTTGGAGGGAAAAGATTTCGATGAATAACATCGCCGGAATAGTTCTTATAAGCATTGGGTTAACCTTTGATTTAATCGGCTGTCTTGGTTTGATCAGGTTTCCCGATGTCTACAATCGGCTGCAGGCTTCGACAAAATGTGTAACCTTTGGCACCTGTACAATTTTATTTGGCGCGTTTTTAATTTTAGGCTTTAACACTGCCGGAACAAAATGCCTTCTGGCACTGGTGTTTTTACTTTTTACTTCGCCAACTTCTTCGCATGCTCTTGCGCGCGCGGCGCACAAGACAGGAGAAAGGTTGGGCGATACAAGCATCTGCGACGAATACAAAGAATAAAGGAAATAAAATGAAATACCCTAAATTACGCGAAATAAAAGGAGCCCTAACCTCCTTATTTACAAGGCCTTACACAACAAAGTTTCCTAAAAAGCCACACATTCCCTTTAAAACTTTTCGTGGCCGGCCGTATTACTATGAAGATAAATGTGTCGGCTGTGCTGCTTGTGTTAATGTTTGCCCGACTAAAGCCCTGAGCTTTCAAGACGTTATTGAAAACGGCAGCGCAAAACGAATGCTCACAATTAATTTAGACGTCTGCATCGCTTGCGGGCAATGTGAATTAAATTGCCTAAGCGTAGATGGAATAAAACTTTCCAATGAATTTGATCTTTCAACCACAGAAAGCAGAAAAGCTCTCACTCAAACAATAGAGAAGGAGATGGTTTCTTGCGAATGCTGCCAAACGCCTTTTGCCTGTAAGGACCATCTGGATTGGACGATAAAAAAATTAGGGCCGCTTTATCCGCCAAATACAACATTGCTTACATTCGCTCAAGGAAAACTTTTCGGTAAAAAGCATTCTACCGCGGATAAACCTCTTAAACGAGCTTCCAGATTCAGCATCCTGTGCCCTGATTGCCGCCGAGAAGCGATCTTTACCTCTTAAGACCGCACCACAAAATAGGAGTAAATAATGAGATGTTTCGCATTTGACCTTGGCCGGGTCCTGTTTGATTTTGATTATGAAATTGCTCTGAATAAATTAAAAAATAAAATCAACTGCTCAAGCAAAGAGGTTATAGACGAACTCCTGTCCAATAATTTTGCTGATGATTTTGAAAAGGGGCTCATTTCAAGCAAAGATTTTTATGCAAAATTTAAAGCCAAATTTAACGCAGAGCTTTCCTACGAAGAATTTGTAGAAATCTGGTGCGATATTTTCTCTCCCAAAGTCGAGATGATCGCCCTGGCTAAGTCTTTAAGCTTAATTTATCCAATTTATCTCATCTCAAACATTAATGAATTACATTTTGAGTATCTGTTTAAAAAATATCCGGATGCCTTTACATTTTTCGATAAGTTAATCCTGTCTTATGAAGTAAAATCGTTAAAGCCGGAAAGGGTCATTTACGAAGAGTTAAAAAAACAAAGCAATCATAGATACGAAGATATAATTTACATTGATGACCGCCACGACTTAATTCATGAGGCCAAGCAATTTAACCTATCCGCCATACACTTTAGCACCTTTGACAACTTAATTACCGAGCTAAACTCATTAAACATCTGCCTGCCGGATAAAAAAGAATACGAAACCTTGAAAGACCTTAAAGAAAAAATCCAAAAGCATAAAAATATACTGCTCGTTGGCATCGGCAACTCTCTTAAGTCGGATGATGGGGTAGGCGTTAATATAATACAGAAAATAAAAAATAGTACCGGATTAAATATTCTCGATGCCGGCACAGCACTCGAAAGCTATCTCTCAAAAATATCAAATTCCGGAAATGATCTTGTGATTTTTATCGACGCAGCCGAGTTAAAAGAAGGGGAAACTTTTGGCTGTTACGAAACTAAAGATGCCGAAAATATTTCCTTGTTTTTCACTCACGACGCACCGCTAAAACTTGTCACGCAATACTTGCAAAGCGATTTGTCGTTTGATATACTGATTCTTGCAATTGGCGCGCACAATTTTTCCTTCGGAGAAAGTTTTAGCGAAGAAGTTAAGCGCGCAGAAATATTAATCAGCAGCTTTTTCACAAAAACTTTTCCCGCAAAAAAACCAATAAAAAAATGAATTTAAAAAAAATAATTTACTTTGTTCTTTGCGCGTTATTTTTAAATACTTTAACCGCTTGTATTCCGGTACTAATTGTTGGAACCGGCGCAGTTGCTGGATATTCCTTAAGCAGCGACTCCGCAATTGGCGAGATGAAATGCGACTACCGCAGCCTTTGGGATATTACCGTTGATAAATTAGAAAGCATGCAGGCGGAAATATCCTTTTCCAATGAATCAAAGGGCTTAATCAAAGCTAAAATTTCCGGCTATAGTGTTACAGTAAAAATAGATGAATTAAGCTCTAAAATACAGAAGTTAAAGATTTCCGCGCGCAAAAACCTTCTTCCCAAACCTCAATTTGCGCAAAAAATATTCTTAAAAATAGCGGAAGACCTGAAGTGATAAAAATAATTTTACCTCTTTTAATCTTTCTATCTGCCTGCACTCAAAATTACGATTATTCCCACATAAAGGTAGTCCGGGTAATCGACGGTGACACGGTTAAACTTGAAAATGGTGAGTCTTTACGCTACATCGGCCTTGATACTCCGGAAACACGGATAAAAAAGGGCAGCCGCTTCATCTATGCGCCCCAGCCATTTGCCCTTGAAGCAAAAAAATTAAATCAAAAATTAGTCGAGGGCAAATACGTCCGTATCGAATTTGATGTCGAAAAACAAGACGTATACAAAAGGCTTCTTGGCTATTGCTTCGTAGGTAACACCTTCATAAACGCAAAACTTATCGAAGAAGGCTTTGCTGTAACTTTTACCATACCTCCCAATGTAAAATATGTTGATACTTTTGTCGCTCTGCAGCGCTCAGCACAAGAAACTAAAAAAGGAATGTGGGGTGTTTACGAAACCGTAAGCGCCCAAGACTCTCCCAAATACGTAAATCAAATCAGGACAGTCAGAGGAAAAATATCAACCTCTCGCCAAACAAAAAAAACCATATCCCTCAACTTCGATACAAAAGGGAAAGAAAATGTCAAAATAATCATTTTTGAAAATTCATACGATGCCTTTCGCAAGGAGGGGATAAACCCGCTTCAATTTTACACCGGAAAAACCATTGAAGTCAGCGGCAAAATCCGCCAGTACAAAAACTACATCGAATTAATCGTCAGCAACCCCGAAGAGATAAGCTTACCTTAATATTACAAGTATCCTCATCATTGACATTCACGTCTCTCTGAGAAAACCAGCCAGAGTTCCTTCTTCAAAACCCTAGTGGCAATTTCGAGCAGAAAAAGCAAAAAAAAAGAATAATTTGAAAAAAAATAAAAATTAATTTGACAAATCGTCAAATTTAGGTTATAGTGTCTGTTGTTGTAAGACGTTTTTTTTAAAACAGTTTGCTCTCCGAGTAGAGAGCGAGAGGATAAAAGCCATACGGACGGTATTTTTATACTTATGCCAACAAAAGACGAACGCCTTATCGGAAAAATTCTTACTGAAGAAAAGACAATAACACCGGCGGAGCTTGAAACCGCCATTGCTGCACAAAAAAAGACCGGGGAGTTTATCTGCACTACCCTGGTAAAGCTTGGAGTATCGTCTCAAGATAAAATATTTACCGCGCTCTCAAAACAACTCGGCATACCCTACGTAACGATTAAAGACAAAACAATAAACCCCTCGATTATCCAAAAGGTCCCGGCAAAATTTGCAAGCCATTATAAAATCATTCCCATAGAATTTAAAAACAACCGTATAACCATCGCAATGACAAATCCGCTTGATGTACGCACACTTGATGACATAAGGTTACTGCTTGAATTTGACGTAATCGAAGCTCTTGCCTTTGAAATGGAAATAGAGGAAGCCATAAGGAAATATTACGGCGTAGGGGCTGACACTATCGAAAAAATCATCTCCCAAAAAACCTCGGAAACAATAATTGAAGCTAAAACAAAAACTGAAGATGTTGGCTCTCATGCTGAAGAAGCCTCAATTATGAAATTTGTAAACCAAATATTAACCGAGGCGATAAAAGACAGGGCTACCGACATCCATATAGAACCGTTTAATAATGGTTTGCGCATACGTTTCCGGATAGATGGTGTGCTCTACAACGTCAATATACCTGAAACAATAAAATACTTTCATTTGGCGATTGTCTCCCGTATCAAAGTCATGGCAGAGATGAATATCGCCGAACGCCGCATGCCGCAAGATGGGCGCATAAAAATAAAAGTTAACAGTGAAGAATTGGATTTACGTATTTCTACTGTACCGACTACATTTGGCGAGGCCGTACACATGAGGATACTTGGCACCAACCTATTCTTTGCTTTGGAAAGGCTCGGCCTTTCTACGGAAAATTTGAAATTGATCGAAACAATAATCACAAAACCTCATGGCGTAATTTTTGTTACCGGGCCAACGGGAAGTGGAAAATCAACCACGCTTTACGCAGCTTTATCGCGGATAAATTCCGAAAACATAAAAATAATTACTATAGAAGACCCTGTCGAATACCAACTAAAAGGCATAAATCAGATTCAGATTTTTACAAAAATCGGCCTTAACTTTGCAACTGCTCTTCGCCATATCCTGAGGCACGACCCGGATGTGATGATGGTTGGAGAAGTAAGGGACTCTGAAACAGCAGAAATCGCCATAAGAGCCGCGTTAACCGGCCACCTTGTATTTTCTACTCTCCATACCAATGATGCTGCCGGCGCAATAACCCGGCTGCTTGATATGGGTATTGAACCATTCCTGGTTTCCTCAAGCCTTGAATGCCTTATCGCGCAGCGGCTCGTCCGTCTTATCTGTCAAAAATGTAAAACACCGCTTGCTGAAGATAAACAAAAAGAAATAATCGCGCAAATACAAAATGGCCAAACACCAAAAATAGACACGCCGATATACGAAGGTAAAGGCTGTCAGGAGTGTAGGTTTACTGGCTTTAAAGGCCGGACGGCAATTTATGAAATCCTGCCGGTGACGGAAAAAATCCGGGAAATGGTCCTAAAACACGAATCCAGTCAAAAGATAAAACAGCAAGCCATCGCCTTAGGCATGGTTACGCTTCGTAATGACGGCATACGCAAAGTTTTACAGGGGCTTACCACCTATCCGGAAGTTTTAAGGGTCACTCAGCAGGAAGAATTACCAATTTAATCTATGCCTAAATTTATCTACACCGCAAAATCAGGCCCGGGACAAACTCTGCAATCCGAAATTGAAGCTGATTCGGAACAATCCGCAATAAATATTTTGCTCTCTCTGGGATATTTTCCGATATCCGTGCAGCAGCAAAATGTTTATCTGAACAAACAAAAAACTTACATAAGAAAAGTTTCCCGCAAAGACATCACACTTTTTACCCGTCAGCTTTCAAGTCTTATTGAATCAGGAGTAAACATTCTCAATAGTTTGCAGATAGTTACAGATCAGACGACGAATAAATACCTCAAAGCTATTCTTAGCGATGTAGCAGCAAAAGTAAAAGACGGCAAACCGCTCTCTGAAAGTCTTGCCGCGCATGAGCAGGTTTTCTCAAACCTCTACACTTCCATAATCCACTCCGGAGAAGCCAGCGGAAACCTGGAAAAGGTGGTAAAAGGCCTGGCTGACTACTATGAAAAAGACGAGGAATTCAGATCATCACTGAAAGCAAGCCTGATCTATCCGCTTTTTATCTCTATCATCGGCGTTTTAACGGTTGCTGTGCTTATGGGATTTGTCATACCAAAACTTGTCGATATGTTTGAAGATCTTGGACAAAGCCTGCCCCTGACAACAAGAATTTTAATCAGTATTTCGGGATTCATCCAGAATTACTGGTGGGCAATTTTTGCGCTTGTATTTTTTACGGTATTTTCGGTGAGCAGAATGATCAAAACTCCTTACGGGAAAATAGCTTTCGATAAATTCCAGTTAAAGCTCCCCGTTATCGGAGAAATTGTCCTCAAAAGCGAGATCTCGCGGCTCACCCGCACTTTATCACTTTTGATTTCAAGCGGCTTGAGCATTGTATCTTCGCTTAATGTCGGTATCTCTATCGTAAGAAATCAGGTTATTAAAAACGACCTGGAAATGTTTAAAGAAAAAATAACTCAAGGATCCAGTCTCT